>NZ_JVEL01000034.1:0-1794 GCF_001076875.1 Serratia sp. 506_PEND | reverse complement strand
CCGCCATAGATTTCATCGGGTGCATTCCAGCGTTTATTGCAGGGTTGCTCTACAAAGGGTTTGCTTCATCATCTTGTTTACTTGGGGACCAGGGGCATATCCCCAGCCAAAAATGAGCGGATCGCACTGTCGATTATCTCGCGAGTGAGCACCGACTCTTCCACGATGACTTGCAAACCAATGCCGCTACGATAGCCATATTGAATGCGATAGCCAGGAGTAATTACAGGCGGATTGTCGCGCATGACTTCGGCCAAGCGTTTATCAATGTAGTCGAAATAGGTTAATCCACCGAATTGAGGATAAGAAACGCGGGTACGTTCTACCACCGTATGGCTAGCCACCTTCCCTTTCGCATTGTAGTTTTGTGTTGTATCCATGCGGGCTTCATCTTCCTGCTGGTTTTGGCTCAACATGGCATGAGCCTCTTCAAACACCAGATTTTCCACAATATCCGCACGCGCTACCTCAATGGTAATGATCTCCGCATTCCAGTACACATCTGGCGAATTACCCAAGAACAAAACATCGCTCCAGGTCCACATCCAACCCGCAGCAATGGCCTCTGCATTTTCAGAATCGAAATCATCATAATGCAGCCCTCCGCAGCGGTGACGCTCGCGGTGGATCAGATTCTTGACGTGTTGTGTCCGGGCACGACGCCGACGGCGGGAAAGAGTATTAAATGGTTTGTTTCTACGGATCATGGTTCACTCTGCGCGTGCTCGCTGGGAGGAATCCAGCTGTATAGTTTAGCTAATGGGAATAAGGAAATCTACTTGCTAACAAGAGGTCAAAAAGTATGGAAAGGCCTGGGCAATATGCCGCATATCATTAATGTGCAGGGACGAAGTCAATGTGCTAAATCTATCTAGATGTCGAAAACTTATTACCGTACCTCAAGTTCACGGGCAATAGCCTTTGGCTGGCCCTCAACTATCAAGTCATACCAACGAACCTGCATTATATTGATTTGCACAGAGTGCGTCTTCGCACGTAAGCAGCCAGTTAAGCATCCCACCGAGATCTGGATCTACGTCATGAGCGCAAGTTAATAGTTTTAGAAATCAAGCTAATTAGCATAATATCTCTTAACTGAAGGGATATGGAGCCGCAGAAATAAATGAAGACACGGCAGTATGCGCAAAAATCAATCTTTGATCTGGAAGCAATCTTCGAACAGTCCCGCAACAATGTTAGTGAACTTGAACAGCTGTTGAGCGAGCTGACTTTTCGCAACACTGCCAGGGCGCGGACTCTGACGTCTAAAATCGAGCAATCTCTAACTACATTTAGCGACCGCAGCGAGGTCGCCATGTCGGCTTCCAGCCCATCAACATGTAATCTCGATTCGGCGTCCATACAATTTTCTCAAGCAGTGCCCCACAATGCACCTGCAACGGTAGAGCAACTGCAACCGAAGGCTATCCCAGACACTGCCATGCGACAGCAATTCGACAAAGGCCAAATCGATCTAGGTCCACTGCCGTCTTTCTCTCCGTCAGATAAAGCGAATGATGCGCGAGCAATACTGGCAGCATGGACAGCCCTCGAAGCACTATCGCCTCAAGGTTATAAACGCCCAGAGGATATGGCAACCGGCGACCGCTCCAGGGTTGCTCTATTGGAGCGAGGTGTTCCATGGGGACCAAATGCCCGCAGCAAGCCCAGTTATAAGCTTTATTTCGAGGTCGTCCTCGGCTCCATCGCTCTCGACAAGGCGACGGACGAGCTGGTCAAGGTTTTTGGCGAGGATGAGGCGTGAGTTGGGCTGGCGGCCGCAGGAAACCTTCG
>NZ_JVEL01000033.1:0-1349 GCF_001076875.1 Serratia sp. 506_PEND | reverse complement strand
CTGCGTCGGCGGCGGCTCCAACGCCATCGGCATGTTCGCCGACTTTATCGATGATGCCGACGTCGGGCTGATCGGCGTGGAACCCGCCGGTCTGGGCATCGAGACCGGCCAGCACGGCGCGCCGCTGAAGCACGGCCACGTCGGCATCTACTTCGGTATGAAAGCGCCAATGATGCAGACCGCCGAAGGCCAGATTGAAGAATCCTATTCAATCTCCGCCGGGTTGGACTTCCCGTCCGTCGGGCCGCAACACGCCTTCCTGAACAGCATCGGCCGCGCCGAATACGTGTCGATCACCGACGACGAAGCGCTGGAAGCGTTCAAGGCGCTGTCGCGCCATGAAGGCATCATCCCGGCGCTAGAATCCTCGCACGCCCTGGCGCACGCGCTGAAAATGATCCGTGAAACGCCGCAGAAAGAACAGATCCTGGTGGTCAACCTGTCCGGCCGCGGCGACAAAGACATATTTACCGTTCACGACATTTTGAAAGCACGGGGAGAAATCTGATGGAACGTTATCAGCAACTGTTCAAACGCCTGGAAAGCAACAAGGAAGGCGCCTTCGTCCCGTTCGTGACGCTGGGCGATCCTAATCCAACGCTGTCGCTGCAGATTATCGATACCCTGATCGAAGCCGGCGCGGACGCGCTGGAGCTGGGCATCCCCTTCTCCGATCCGCTGGCGGATGGCCCAACCATCCAGAGCGCGACGCTGCGCGCTTTCGCCGCCGGCGTCACGCCGACCCAGTGCTTCGAGATGCTGGCGGCCATCCGCCAGAAGCACCCGACCATTCCCATCGGCCTGCTGATGTACGCCAATCTGGTGTTCCATAAAGGCATCGATGCGTTTTACCAACGCTGCGCCGAAGTGGGCGTGGATTCGGTGCTGGTCGCCGACGTGCCGTTTGAAGAGTCTGCGCCGTTCCGCGCCGCCGCCGCTCGCCACGGTATCGCACCGATCTTCATCTGCCCGCCGAACGCCGATGACGATCTGCTGCGTGAAATCGCGTCGCACGGCCGCGGTTACACCTACCTGCTGTCGCGCGCCGGGGTGACCGGCACCGAAAGCCGGGCGCAGTTGCCGTTGCATCACCTGGTGAACAAGCTGCGCGAGTATCACGCCGCGCCGCCGCTGCAGGGCTTCGGCATCTCCGAACCCGAGCAGGTGAAGGCGGCGCTGCAGGCCGGCGCCGCCGGCGCGATCTCCGGCTCGGCAATCGTCAAAATCATCGAACAGCACCATGCCGACCCGGCGGAGATGCTGACCAGGCTGGCGGCCTTCGTCAGCAATATGAAGCACGCCACCCAGGCGTGATCCTCTTTAGCGAGCGCCCTGCCGGCGCTCGCTTT
>NZ_JVEL01000003.1:0-6687 GCF_001076875.1 Serratia sp. 506_PEND | reverse complement strand
ACCTGGTACCTGGCTGGCGGTGCGCATCAGCGATAAGCCCGCCGATGACGATCACCACTTCGGCCACGGCAAGGTGGAAAACCTGGCGGCGTTGTTCGAGGTGCTGCTGTTGTTGGCTGCCGCCGGTTGGATTGTCTATGAGGCGGGCGGCAGCCTGCTCGGGCAACCGCATGAGATCGTCGCGGCGCCGGTGGTGATCGCGGTGCTGCTGATCTCCATCTGCGTCGATTTCTTCCGCGTGCGGGCGCTCAACCGCGTCGCTAAAGCGACCGACAGCGCGGCGCTGGAAGCGGATGCGCTGCATTTCTTCTCCGACATGCTTTCGTCCGGCGTGGTGCTACTGGGCATGGTGTTTGTGCTGCTGGGTTTTGGCCGTGCGGACGCCATCGCGGCGCTGATCGTCGCCGGTTTTATCTTCATCGCGGCGATTAAATTGGGTAAGCGCTCTTTCGACTCGCTGATGGACGCTGCGCCGGCCGGAACGACCGAAGACATTCGCGCCACGCTGGACAGCTTCCCGGCGGTGCTGGCTTGCGACAGCGTGCGCATTCGCAACGCCGGCGCGGTGCTGTTTGTCGAGATCACGGTGGCGGTGTGCCGCACCTTGCCGCTGGAGCGCATCGATGCGCTGAAGCGAGAGATCGTCGAACGGCTGCGGGAGCAGTACGCCAGGGCGGAATTCACCGTCATCGCGGTGCCGCAGACCCGCAGCGACGAAGACATGGCGACGCGCATTCGGGCGATCGCCGCCAACCACGGCGCGCAGGTGCAGAATGTGACCCTGCAGCAGTTGCCGACGCGTATGGCGATCGGCATGGATTTGGCGGTGCCGGCCCACGCCAGCGTGGCGCAGGCGCATGACATCGCCACGGAAATAGAAGGGATCCTGCGCCAGGCGATCGGCGAAAACACTGAAATAGAGACGCATCTGGAGCCGCAGACGCCGCATTGGCTGGCCAGCGAGGATGTCGATGCGGCGGAGCTGGCCGATATTCGGCGGATACTGCAGTCGGCGCTGGAGCAGGGGGAGATGGTGCAAGACGTCCATAACATCCGCGCGCGCAAGACCGACGGCGGCATCATCGTTAACTTCCACTGCCGGGTCTCGCCGGCGGTGACCATCGCCGCCGCGCACGATGCGGTCGATCTGATTGAACGGCGGCTGCGCGCGCTTTATCCGGCCATTACGCGCGCGATAGGGCACGTCGAGCCGATCAAGCCCGGCGTCTGAATCAGCTCGGCCAACTGCGGATAGAGCGCCGCGTTGGCCAGCAGCAGCGGGTTGCCGCGCCGCAGCCCGTCATTGTGCATAAAGTCATTCGCCATGCCGCCGGCTTCGCGCGTCAGCACCAGTCCTGGCAGGCTGTCCCAGGCGTTCATGTGCGGTTCGTAATAGCCCAGCAGCCGACCGGCGGCCACCTGGGCGGTCATCAGCGCGCCGGAGCCGCTGCGCACAAACATTCCTCCCGCCTGCAGCAGGCGACAGAGAAAGCCGCTGAATTCCTCCGCCGAAGCGCGCGGTGAAATCCCGACGCCCATCACGCCATCCGCGACGCTGCGCCCGGCATGCACGCCGATCGGTTCCCCGTTCAGGAAAGCGCCTTTGCCGCGACAGGCGCAGAACATCTCGCGGTGGTTGGGATCGTAGACCACGCCGATCGTCGGCTCGCCGTCGATCACCACGCCTATCGCGATGCACCAGGTATTCAACCCGTTCAGGAAGCAGGCGGTGCCGTCAATCGGATCGACGACCCAAATGCAGGCGGCGTTTTCGCCGCTGCCGCCGCTTTCTTCGCCGAGAAATCCGTCCAGGGGAAACCGGCGGTTGATCATGCGGCGGATCAGCGCCTCGACGCGGCGGTCGGCTTCGCTGACCACATCCTGCAGCCCCTGTTTAAACTCAACCGCCAGGCTTTGCCGCCGTTGATAAAAGCTGAAAGCGAGATCGGCGGCGGCGCGGGCGATCTCACGCGCGAAGCGGTAGCGCGCCTCGATGTCCCGTGGGGAAAGTAACGTCATGGCAGGCTCGATAACAAAGAACGAATCGATTTACTCTGCCATAAAAGAATGAACGTAATGTGTCGTTCAGCGCGGCGGATAATAAAAACGTAGCAGTATCAGGGCGTCGTGGGCTGAAAGCGGTTCGGTCTTGGCCCCGGCCGGTATTACCGAGCGCCAAAACGCCAGCCCGCGCGGATTATCCTGGCTGACTGACAGCGACCAACCGCCGGGATGCCGCGCGAACAAGGCGCGGGCAGCCCGTTGCCCCATCCCGTTGCGTCGCCATTCGGGCTTGATGTAGAACTCCGCCATTTCGACGGTGGCGCTATCGAGACGCCTGACCAACGCGAACCCGGCCGTTTGCCGATCGCTCAACATCAAATAGGGGTAGCGGCCGGCCTCGCGCCAGTAGAGCGGCAAATAGGGGTAATCCCCATCGACGCCCAGCTCGTGAAGGCAATCGGACAGCATGGCCGCCAGCAGCGGCCGCTGCGCGAGCGAGGCTTGCTCAAGGGAAAATGCCATGTCGCACTCCGTCAAAAAACAGGCCGCCGGATGGCGGCCTGTCAAGGTTAGCCCAGATTCAACCGGGCGGTGATGTCGGCAATCTCGCGGCGCCAGCGCGCCTGAAGCTCCGGTTTCTGGTGCTTCGGCTTGCGCGCCAGATCGGCCTCCAGTTTGCTTTCGAGGGCAAACAGGGCGGTCAACAGCGCTTCTTCGCCTTCCAATCGCTCGTCCGGCGTCGGAGTATCTGCATCGGCCTTGCCCGCCGTCGGCAGAGCCGGCGTTTCGCCCGCCAGGCGCTGATACACCGGCGCCAGATCGTGCCACTCCTCCAATTTTTGCTGGTCGATCAGCCAAAAGCGGTTGCAGCTCTGTTCGATCAGCATCCGATCGTGGGTGACCAGCATGACGGCGCCGGGGAACTGACGCAACGTTTCCGCCAGCTCCTCTTTGCCGGCCATATCCAGGTGGTTGGTGGGCTCGTCCAGCAGCAGCAACGAATGGTTGGCCAGCGTCAGGCCGACAAACAGCAGCCGCGAACGCTCGCCGCCGCTCAGCGAACGGATCTGCTGATGGTGGCGCAGGTAAGGGAACCCGGCGCCGATCAGCGCCATTTTCCGCTGTTCCTCGGTCAGCGGCGCGAACTGCGCCAGCGCTTCGCTCAACGTGTCTTCATCGCGCAGCTGCTGCAGGCTCTGATCGTAATAGCCGATGCGCACCCGCGGATGGAACAGCGCCGGGCGCTGCGTTTGTTGCTGATACTCGCGCCACAGCAGACGCAGCAGCGACGATTTGCCGCAGCCGTTGCGCCCAACGATGGCGATGCGATCGCCGCTTTTCACGCGCAGATGTTCGAGGTTGAACAGCACCGGCGCATCCGGCGCCGGGCGCACCGCCCAGTGCGGCAGCGCCAGCAGGCGATCGGCGTCCAGCGCTTCTCCCTGCAGCCGCAGCCGCCACGGGCTGCCGGCGGTCAGGGTGGTCTGTTCTTCCTTCAACCGATCGACGCGCTTTTCCATTTGCTTGGCCTTGCGCGCCAGATCTTCGTTGTCGTAGACCTTGCCCCAGACCGCCAGCCGTTTAGCGCTTTTTTCCACCCGGTCGATCTCTTTTTGCTCGGCGTGGCGCCGCTGTTCGTCCGCGGCGTCCTGTTCCGCCAGCGCGGTGCGCGCCGCAGAGCAGGGCAAACGGAAGAACTGCAGCGTTTTGTCGCGCAGGATCCAGGTGCAGTTGGTCACCTGATCGAGCAGATAGCGGTCGTGTGACACCAACACGAAACTGCCGTTCCAGCTTCGCAAGAACTGTTCCAGCCACAGCAGTGTGGGCAGGTCCAGGTGGTTGCTGGGTTCGTCGAGCAGCAGCAGGTCGGGCTGGCGGATCAGCGCACGCGCCAACAACAGCCGCGTATGCTGGCCGCCGCTGAGGGTGCCGGCGGTCAATGTCCAGCTCTCTGATTCAAATCCCAGCTCCGCCAGTAAGGCTTCGCAGCGCCAGCGCTCGCTGAGGTGTTGGCCCGCAGGCAACTGCGCCAGCACGGCATCCAGCAGGGAGCAGGCGTGCAGTTCAGGCGGCAGGTGCTGTTCGATGCGCGCCATCAGACATTGATGTGACAATGTCACTGTTCCGGTGTGCGCAGGCAGGGCGCCGCTGAGGATTTGCAGCAGGGTGCTTTTGCCGCAGCCGTTATCGCCGATCAAACCGATGCGGTCGCCTTTTTTCAGGCTGAAGGATATCTCGCTCAGCAGGACGCCGAACGCGTTGTCGTAACCGACAGATTGTGCAGACAGTAATGTGCTCATTGCTTACTCAAGAGTTACAGGCATGGCAATGCCTATCGTCAAACATCGCTGACGACAACCCGGTAAGCCGGAGGGAAGATCCTGGATTTTAGTAAGCTTCGCTCAAGCTGGGTTATCGCAGCACGATACCGGTAATGCTTGAGCGGCGACGATTACCAAAGAAGTGTGAGTGAAAAACCAATTCACACGTCAGCATAGTAAGTCTCCTTTTATTGGTTGCAGGTTAATCGGTGGCAGGAGTATAGAGCGCTTTACGCCGCGCCGCCAGTAAAAGCGCCTGAATAATCAGCAAGCTAAGGCGAGCGCGGGCGCGTGGCACACAATGGGAATAATTACGGTATTTCGGCCGACATTAAGCAGCTATTATAATTAGCGTTTATGGTTAAGCGACGGTTCATCCGCCGCCTGTTCGTCTGTCTATCAGATAATGATGCTGAGCACTGAATTTATGTTAAAGCCTCGCCCGTTCCTCCTGTTGTTATTATTGCTGTTGGGTTTGCAGCTGACGCCGTTCGGCGCCGTCGCCGCCACTCAGGATGATCCCGCCGCTGAAAGCGCGCCCGATCCCGCTACGCAGCTGAAAACCGCGCAAAAGCAGTTGGACAGCATGAAGCAGCTGGTTTCCAAAGCGACGACCGACACCCAGCTCAGCAAGCTGCGGTTGGCGACGGACGATCTGGTCGCCAGCATGGACAAACTCGCTACCGATCTGCAGCCGCTGCAGGAAAAACTGCAGGCGCAGCTGGACGTGTTGGGGCCGGCCCCGGCGGCGGGCGCGCTGCCGGAAACCCCGGCCGTCGCCCAGCAGCGCAATGCGCTGAACAACAGCAAGAAGCAGTTGGACGATGCGGTAAAACGCGCGCAGGCCATCAAGACCAGCGCCTTCGACCTGGGCCAGCAGATCAGCGATCTGCGCCGGGTGGCGTTCAAAACCCAGCTGGCGCTGAACACCGGCAGCATTTTGGGCGTCAAATTCTGGACGCCGGTGGTGCAGCCGTCAGCGGATGATGTGCAGCGGCTGGACCAGTTCAATGCCGAGATGAAAGCGGCCTGGGACGCCAGTTGGCAGGATGAATGGCGTTACGGCACGCTGGCGCTGCTGGCGCTGGCGGTGATCGTCTGGTCCTGGGGGCGCTATTTGTCCGAGCGTTTCCTTGCCTGGGTCAGCATTCGCTTCCTGCCGGACGGGCGCCTGCGCCGCAGCTTTATGGCGATCACCACCGTGGCGGTGACGGTATTCACTACCTCGATCGCGCTGAACCTGCTGTATTACGTCTTTATCCGCGTGCAGCCGCTGCCGGTGATGCTGGAAGACTTCGCCGAAGGCTTTAACCGTCTGGGGATTTTCTGCGCGCTGATCGCCGGGTTGGGGCGTGCGGCGCTGTCGCTGAATCGTCCGTCGTGGCGTCTGGCTTCGCTGGACAATGAAGTGGCCGCCGGGCTGCGTTACTTCTCGCCGCTGCTGGCCGGTTTGGCGCTGGCGTTCGGCACCGTTGAGCTGATCAACAACGTCGTTAGCGCCTCATTGGCCACCACCATCTTCGGCAACGGCCTGGTGGCGGGGCTGATCGGCATGGTGCTGCTGGCGGCGCCGCTGCGCGGTCAGCGCATTCGTCGCCGTCTGGAGCAGCAGGGCGCGCACCTGGAAAAACGCACGCTGGTCGGCGGGCTGGTGCACATCGTCACCCTGGTCTGTTCGGTGGTGATCCTGCTTTCCCTGCTCATCGGCTACATCGCCTTCGCCCGTTTCCTGACCTACCAGCTGATCTGGGTGGTGCTGGTGCTGATGGCGTTCTACTTCATGGTGCTGTTCGCCACTGACCTGTGCGCCGCGCTGTTTTCGCCGCAGACCGTCAGCGGCAAGATGCTGAAGAAAACGCTCAGCTTCAAGGACCGCCACCTGGAACAGATGTCGATCATCACCACCGCGCTGGCCAAATGTTCGCTGTTGCTGTTGATGATTGTCGCGTTGTTCAACGGTTCGTTCGGCAGCACCACGCCGGGCTCGCTGATGGAGAAAATCGTCTCCATCCTGACCGGCGAAGGGTTGCAGCGTTTCAACATCGTGCCCGGCAACCTGCTCAACGCCGTGATCTGCCTGGCGATCGGCATCTACATTCTGCGCGCGGTGCGGCGCTGGCTGGGCTCTGAGCTGTTGCCGAAAACCATTTCGGACGTCGGCATCCGCGCCTCGCTGGTGACGCTGTTCAGCAATATCGGCTATGTGCTGGTGATTCTGATCACCCTGGCGGCGCTGGGCATCCAGTGGAGCAACCTGGCGTGGATCGTCAGCGCTCTGTCGGTCGGCATCGGTTTCGGTTTACAGGAGATCGTGAAGAACTTTATTTCCGGCCTGATCCTGCTGACCGAGCGCCCGGTGAAG
>NZ_JVEL01000646.1:0-14036 GCF_001076875.1 Serratia sp. 506_PEND | reverse complement strand
GTAAGCACGTGGTGAACTCACCTTGCGTTGCAAGGTGAGTTTGTGTTTTGGATTTTCAGAGGACTAACGGAAGGTATTGCCGGCGTACGGCAGCAGCTCATTCAACCGCCGGTTCGGCCACGACGGCAACCGCGTCAGTACATCACGCAACCAGGCATACGGCTCCAAACCGTTCAGCTTTGCCGTCTCCAGCAGACTCAGGATATTCGCCATTCGCTGACCCGCTCGCAGACTGCCTGCGAAGAGCCAGTTCTTGCGCCCAACCGCCACCGGACGTATCACGTTCTCCGCCCGGTTGTTGTCTATCGGTACCCGACCATCCTCCAGATAGACCAGTAACGCCGCCCATCGCTTCAACGTATAGTCGATGGCCTTGCGTATCCCCGAGTTTGGTGCCGTCTTCTGCTGCTTCACCTGTAACCAGCTTTCGAACGCCTTCAACCGCGGTTTGGCATAACGGTGTCGCCATCGTCGTCGTTGTTCTGCCGGGCGCTGCTTTATCCGTCGCTCCAGGTTGTACAGCTCGCGGATAGTGGCCAGGGCGATTTCTGCCACCGGACTGCCGTTCGCCTTGTGCTGGTCGAAGAACTTCCGACGCACATGCGCCCAGCAGCCGGCTTCCTTCACGCTACCTTCGTCGAACAGCGCCCGGTAACCGGCATAGCCGTCCACGACCAACGTACCCTGCCAGCTATCCAGCATCGCGCTGGCATAGGTGCCACTGCGGCCCGGCTGGCAGTCATACAGCACCACCGCCCTGTCTGCCCCGGCGGCGCTGACGTAGGCCCACAGATACCCCTTCTGGCTGTGACCTTTTTCGGGATTGAGCAACAGTAACGGTGTCTCATCCGCCTGCAGTACCGCTTGCTGCAGCAGGTCCTGCCGCAGGGCGTCGGCCAGTGGCTTCAGTGCCGCCCCCACCGCACCGAACCAACCAGCCAGCGTGCTGCAGGGAATATCGATACCGTGACGCAGGTAGATTTTCTGCTGACGGTATAGCGGCAGATGGTCACTGCATTTGGCTACGGTGACCTGGGCCAACAACCCCGGACCGGGCTGGCCTTTTTCGATAAGCTGAGGCGGTAAGGGAACGGTATGGACGGTTTCACAGCAGGGACAGCTGTAGTGCGGGCGCACCGTGCGATGCACCACCACCCGAGCCGGAATGTACTCCAGCCGTTCGCTCACCTCATCACGCAGGGGGCGCAGGGCGTGCCCGCAGTCGGGGCAGTCATGACTGCTCAGGTCAAGACGGACCGTTTCACGGGATAACTCTGGCGGCAATGGCTGGCGTTTGGGCGGTGTGCCAGGGAGCGCCTTGCCTGCCGGTAACACCGCCGCCAACTGCTGTTCCAGGTCGGCGGTGTCGGCATCGACATCCTCTTCCGCCAGGCTCCGCTGTTCGCCCTGGAAGGCTTCACTCTTGCGGCCGAAGCGCCAGCGACGGCCGGCCTTCAGCGCGTCTTCCAGGGCCTGGATGTAGTGAGCCTGAGCTTCGAGCAGGGCCAGAGCCCGGACACGTAACTCATGGGGATCTTGTGTGGTAAACAGCGCGTCGATATCCATATCAGCAGCTTGACATAACGGACGGTGATAATCACGTCATATCATGACGTTAACGTTTAACGTCTCAGGTTTCCCAGCCCGGCAGGTCAAGCCCCTCAACCTGTTGCCAGTCTACCCCCTTGGTCAGCCAGGCGAACTGCTCTGCCGTCAGCGGCCAGGCGGTATCCCCGGGGCGGGGCCAGGTGAAGTGGCCCTGATGCAACCGGCGGGTGCACAGCCAGACGCCGTGCTTGTCCCACTGCAACACTTTGATGCGTGAGCGTGCCTTGTTGCAGAAAACCACCGCGGTTCCCGGCGGTAAGGGCGAGGGCAAGTGTTCATCGGCCAGCCGGGTCAGGGTATCAATACCCCGGCGCATATCGGTCGGCTCACGGGCCAGCCAGATGGCATGAGGCATTAGCATAGGTTGAGCTCCGCCATGATGGCCGGCAACTGGCTGGGCTGGCAGGTGATGGAGCACCGTTTTAAATTCAGGGTAATGGCGGGCATATGCGGGTCTATGTTGGGGAGGGATAGCGGTGCCTCTTCAGGGGCAACAGTCACCGGAATAAAAGGGGGTTCAGCGGCCGGTGACGTTGGGATTTTGGTCCACTTGCCGACCCAGTTGCAAAAGGTTTTGACATTGAGATGGTGTTGCAGGCTGTACTGAGTGCGGGACAGGCCGCTGAATTGCCAGTCGGCGACATGTTGCTGCTGTTGTTGGAGGGTATGGCGAGATTTTGGCATGGGGGAACCTGCGTAGTGAACATGAGGTTCAAGCGTGCCGAGTCGCACAAGGATTAACAATGTGAGTTCACCGCGTGCTTACAGAAAGCCACGAAAAATAGTCATAAAGCGTTTCCGCATGGCTCTTCCAGGTTGCTGAACTTGCGGTATAAGCGTTCTCCATAGCCAGCCAGAGAAGATAGTTGGTAGCCACCTCGACAATTTCCATGTCGTTGTTGCAGAGAAATGGAATGCCAGGACAAGGTTTACCCTTGTAGATGAAATCAGCTGTTGTATAGAAGAGTTTCAAGCTCCGCTCCTTTTCAGAAAGAGAACAAGTCAGGCTATCTAAACATGAACAATTGAGTTCAACCGGAGTGGGGGAGCAGCATCTTCGGCTCCGGCAGGTTCTGGTGAATTTACAAACAGAAAACGGCGTGTAACGGCAAACTTATCATAGATAGCATTTCTGAAGTCGACCATTACTCAAACTTTTAAATGCTGTCTCAAAAGACCGCTCCTGACTGTATCAGGATAAGTAAGAGTGGTCGAAAACAATCAATTAGCAGTAACAACGGGAGGGTTACAGTTCACGACAAGGTGATCGTCGTGGATGGCGTGACGACAGAAACGGGAAGCTTTAATTTCAGCCGATCGGCACATCGCGCCAACTCAGAAAATGTGGTGGTGCTGCGCGACATGCCGGAAGTGGCCAAACAGTACCTGGTTCACTGGCAATCCCGTTGGGCGCAGGGCCAGGACTGGCAGTCGACTTACTAAGAAAGGAAATCGGATGGCAATGTTCGATCCGCACAGCGGAAAACTACAGCAGGTACGCGAGGTAGTGCGCTTCACCCCCCTGCAGCAGGACGTACTGAAATTTTTGGCATTGGTGTTGATGGTTGTCGATCACGCCAACCGCGCGCTGGGGCTAAATGAGCCGGTTCTGCTGCTGCTGGGGCGGGGAGCATTTCCGCTGTTCGCCTTGCTGTGGGGGTACAACCTGGCGTCGCGGCCTGTCCGGCAGACGCAGGCGACTCGGCTGTGGATATGGGCTGTGGTTGCGCAGCCGGGCTATTGGCTGGTGATGCGTCATGACGGGCTGGCATTTACCGATCCGAATATTTTGTTCCTGTTCGCTGCCGTGACACAGGCGCTGGCCGTGGCGTCGTTGCCGATGCGCAAGGGCGCACCTAACCCGGTATTGGCCGGCGGCGTTTTGCTGGCGCTGTGGTGGGCGTATGGCGCCACAGACGGCAGTTACGGTACTGCCGGCGTTCTGTTGCTGTTGGCCAGTTATGGGCTGTGCGTTTCCCTGCCGGGGTACGTGACGGCCGTCTGGCCGGTGCGCGGGCTGGCGATCGTGGCCTGGCCGCTCTTGGTGCTGATGCTCAATGCCGAGCTGGGCGGCACGATGATGCTGGCCGGCCTGCTGCTGCCGGCAGTGCTCATCCTGGGGACGCTGCCTCTGGCGACGCCGTTCAATCAACGGCGACTGTTGCCGCGGGGGTTTTTCTTGTACGGCTATGTAGGGCACTTGTTGTTGCTGGCGTTGCTCGCCTGGTTGGTTCGTTAAGACGGTAAAAAAATCGATGATGCAGATCTCAGTATGTAGGGCAATATCCGCCAATATCATATGTTCTGGACAGAAAAGATCGCTTTGAAGCTGCTAAGCCAAGGTTTTTGTAGTAGTCTCTGCTAAATGATCCTTTTTAGATCCTTGGGGAGGCTGAAATGACACAAGCCGCAAGCGTAGTAACTTCCTCATCGAGAACGAAACGTTCCTATCGTAAGGGGAGTCCGTTGAGCGCCGCTGAACGGCAGCAAATCTCTCTGGAACGGAAGAAAAGCACACACAAAGAAGTCCGTGTTTTTGTTAGAGACTCACTCAAGCATCAACTTCAAAGCATGTGTGAACGAGAAGGTATTACACAGGCCGAAATGATTGAGCGATTGATTGAAATGGAGTCGACAAGACACATTTGAAATGCAACGACATCACATTCTTGATCGTTGTAGCCGTGAGTGCTAGATTACTGATCGTTTAGCAGAATTTTTGGTTGGCCACGCCGCAAGGTGGCAGGGAAGTGGGTCTGGAGGTTGTTACCAGAACACTGAAAAGCAAAAACCCCGATAATCTTCTCTATCTTGGCGGACGGGAAAGATTAACGGGGCTCACTTAAAACTGTATAGAAGCGTTGCTCTATGCAGGGAGTATAGTTTTATGCCTTTTAAAGGTCAACTCCTTCGGCGCAACATAAGCGCAGGGCTACTTGAATAGCCAATTTGCGAATGTTGAGCACCACATCAATGAATCCCGTGGCTCCCGGCGTGGCGAGGCTAATGCGCTTCGGCGTGGGCAACAAAAAATTCATCGTCGCTATACGCCAAATCTGTGCTGCCGGGTGCCAAAGGGCATGGCAAGCAAAGTAGTTGCCCGCATGAGCAACCACGACTGGCGGCGTAATGATGATCTGATCGAGTTGCGCCGGCAGGGCTACATCCCGTATACCCAACGCAATAACCCGGACTACCGTCCCAAACCGATGCGCATTGCCGCGCGGTCGGAGAGCCGTGAGGCGCTGACGGTGCTTTCTTTGGTGCTGGGCGCTAACTGCGACTACAACCCAGACAGCGACTACCCGTTCGAGATCATGCTGCCGTTCGAGGACGTGGCCAAGGCCATGGGGGTGCTGCACGTCTACGAAAGCGGCCGCAAAGCCTATGATGTGGCGTTGCACGCGCTGTCGGTGCTCGAGCAGTTGGACTATCTCATCGTGTCGCGCGGGCAGGATACCGACACCGGTCAGAACAAGCCGCTGCGCATCTGGCTGACGGAGAACTTCTTCACCAGCCGCGGCATCCAGGTGGACGAAATTCGCCAGTGGTTGAACCAGTACCGGCTGTGGGCGATTAAAAACGGCCTGACCGAAACGCTCAGGCAAAAATACGAGCGCCACCTGGTGCGCATCGCGCATCTGGGGATCGACATCGAGCGCAAGCACTCGCTGAAGAACCGGCTGAAAAAGATTCGGCGGTGGGTGGTGAGTCCCGACCTGCAAAACCTTAAGCGCGGCGCGGAACAGGCGATTGGCAACGAACTGGCCAGGCGGCAGCAGAACGAGCAGCGATTGGATACGCTGCTGGATGACACCGCCGCCGGCATCAAAAAGCTGGCCGCAGCCCGTCGCCAGAAGCAGAACGGCTTTTATCAGGCCTGGGTGCAGTGGACGATGGGCAGCTCGCCGCTGAAGGCGATGGAGCTGGAAAATACGCTCAAACGTGAACAGCCTGGACTGCTGAACAGCGATCCAGAGGCATTCTACCGGCTGCTGCTGGAGCGTGCTGGCGCCATTCCAACCTAATTTTCCGAACATTGCTTGCTTTACCCTGCCTGACCCGCGGGGATTTTGTGCTGCCTGTTTCCCGCCGCTGATGCCTGGTTGGCCATTGATCCGGCCTGTTTCGGCAGATGCCGGCATGATTTTCGCGACCGCCGACGTCGATCGGGGACGCAGCCAATAGCGATCGACGAGGAATAACCCTTTAACTTCGACATTAACTTCGTAATCTGCATTAACTTCGAAAAGGTACTCAGTAATATGCTTAATTTCGAAGGTTGTTTCTGAACAAATTAAGCCCTTTAAAAAGGGAGTAACTCAGCGCACCGGCTAACGCCGGGTGCTGTTGAGTACGTCCCTCGCTTCGCTCGGGCAAAAAACAACATCGCCCTTAACATCCCAATCACACTCAGCAAAATCTAAAGTAGCTCCTGCAGCAACAGCTGCAGGCAGAAGACTCTGCACGCAAGCAAGAACCTTCGAAATTTCTCAGCTAACCGAACTCAACAACCTCAGCACCACAATCCTCCTACCACCACTGAAAAGCGCCCCCGCCCCGGCCCAAAGGGCCGGAACAGAGTCGCTTTTAACAATGAATGTTATAACTAGAAATCAAATTGCTGTCAGAGGTGTTGCTGACAGTTCTTCATACACGCCCGTAAGCGGCCCTAACGGCCCGCTAACGCGGAGATACGCCCCGACTGCGGCTACGCCTTGTCGTGACCACTCCGACGGCGCACACAAAGATATACGTCGCATTCAGCGGAACTAGTCTTACAGGGCGAGGGATGAGATAGGCGATGCCTATCAGACCTGGGCGGCTTCGCCGCGCGGCCGGCGACCCTGACCTGATGGCGTTCTTATGCCGCTCAGCTGTCGCCTCCATGCGCTGACGCGCATTGTTTACTTCTTGCAAATTACAAATTATTATTGAATCTCAATAAATATTATTGGAGTTGCTATGACTGCTAATCGAACAATCACAGCACCATTGCCGGCTGAGATGGCAAAAAAGGTAGACGTTTGGGCTGAAAAGAACGGTCGAACACGGTCATGGCTGGTCAGAGAAGCTGTAGGGCAGTTTCTGGCCCGCGAGGCCCAACGCGATGTTTTGATTCAAGAAGCACTCGTTGCTGTTGACCTTGGACAGGTTATTTCACACGAAGACATGGTAGCCTGGGCAGCATCATTGGGGACTGATAATCAACAGCTTCCTCCTGAGCCACGGAAATGATATTTGAATGGACTGTTCCGGCCAGGGATGATGTGATACGTCTCTATAATTTTTTAGCCAAAAAAAATGAGCCTGCTGCTGCTAAAGTTGTGCGCTCTTTAGTTGATGCCCCCACGACGTTGTTATTAAATCCACGTCGCGGAGAAATCGTTGTCGACTATGAACCCCGCGAAGTTCGTCGATGCATTGTAGGCAGTTACGAAATGCATTACGAATTGAAAGGAGACTCACTAATAATATTGCGTATATGGCACCAGCGTGAAGAACGGTTGTGACAGGGATTTGTTGAACAAATCTAACTTTTGCTTAGTTGAAGGATCAGAGCACGAATCCTCCCGACAACACAGTGCATTCATGGTTAGGAATCTATGGCCACTCCCGTTTTTGCAACACCGATATTGAAGGGGTTCTACGCCGGAACCCCAGGTTTTTTCGTTCATGGTTAGGAAACTCAATCGCCTCTTTTTGAGTTTCCTAACCATGAATCGGGGCAAGAAAGAGCCGTATGTAGTGGGGCCTTTTTACGGTAATACGAATAAAATGCCTGTTTTGCCGTATTTTTAAGCTAAAACCCTTTTTTCAGGCGCACTTATCCAGGGAAGGCGTCTGAAGCCATCGTTTTTTATCCATCCGCTGCAGCCTGTCAGAGAGCATTTTGGTGGCGTGTTCACCCGCCACAGCGCCGGCAAAACGCAACCGGCCCTTGCAGAGGATGCACTGGTACGGATCAGTGCCCAGGAAGCCCTTCATCAGCACCGCGAACCCCGGCTTCTGCGGTTTTTCCCGTACCGTCATCGCCAGCGCGTCGTAGACCTTCGGCAGCAGCGAGCCCCGCTTGCGGTTGGCCAAAAAACCGTAGTACCGCACCATTTTAAAATGCCGCGCCGGAATATGGCTGACGTAACGCTGCAGCATCTCCTCCTGGCTGATTTTTTGGCGTTTGTGCTGCTGCGTGCGGTGGTCGTAATACTGATGCACCACGGCACCGCCGCGATAGTGGCGCAGCTGAGAAGCGGCCACCGGCGAGCGCTTCAGATAACGGCCCAGGTATTTCACGCTGCGCCAGGCCCCGCGGGTCTTTTTGGCAAAATGCACTTTCCAGGCGCGGCGATATTGCGCATGCAGATAGCGGTGCCACCGATCTTCATTACGGATATGGCCGAAGCCCGGCAGGCCTCCGGGGTTAATTTGCGCGTAGTTGTCGCGCAGCAGGTAAATGACGGCGTTGCGCCAGATTTGCTCTACCTCTTTCTTTTTAAAGAACAACTGCCGCCAGGTGCCGTGTTTGATGTCGAGGCCGCCGCGGGTGACAGAGACGTGGATATGCGGGTGCTGATTGAGCTGCCGGCCGTAGGTGTGCAGCGCACAAAAAATGCCGACTTCAATACCCTGCTGGCGCGCCCAGCGGAGCATGGCGCGGGTGGCGCAGCGGAACAGGTCGTTGAGCAGGGGCCAGTTGTTGTTGAAGAACGGCCACAGCAGGTGCGGCATGGTAAACGTAATGTGCTGCCAGTCGCAGTCGGGCAGGATGTGCTGCTGCTCGGCGATCCATTGCTCGGTGGCCTTGAAGCCACAGCTGCTACAAGCTTTGGACTTGCAGCTCTGGCAGAAGAAACGGGCATGGGTGCAATCCGGTGAGGCACAGCAGTAGCGGCGTACGCCCATGGCGCAGGTGCCGCAGGCGAGCATACGTTCGACGGCGAGTTTGGTCCAGTCGCTGAGGGTGTCGCCGTGTTTGTCAAGATAGCGGCTCCAGCCATCATCGTGCTGGAACAACAGCTTTGCCGGTCGCGGAATATACATGGTGCAGAGTCTACAGGGAGGCAGGGACAGGAAAAGGGCGTTGGCGCCAGCCGGCTCACGTCGCAGGCGTGCTCATTTTATGTCGGTGTCAGCGCGACGGTGGGGCATGCACCACCGTGCGAGCCGCCGTGCCGTCAGGCGGCACCGGCGTTGATGTGGGGCTGGGGCTTAAAGACGGTTGAGGCAGCAACGCTGCCGTGCTCGCCCCGCAGGGGCGCTACGTTCTATCTTTCCCCGCAACATTACTTTTTTGAGGGGGGAATTGACCCTATTTTTAACCAGGGGCCTTGAAAGAGGTCAATATCTGGTCTAGAACAAATGTAATCCAGATTTATTATTCCCCCGGTTGTTCCTACTATCGGGCCCAAAGGACTGAAGTATTTTCAGTCTCATCGTGCTGCACCCAGTCTTGCTGGACTCAGGCCTACCTTGGCAGATATCGGATACCGTAAATATTCATTCCATTAACAGACTGAAAAACATCGTGTACCAGGAAGGAGTAGGTAATGAGTGATAGTGAGCTGGCAATGTTTGTATGGAAAAATAAATATCAGGGGATAAACACAAAAACGGGCATCATGGATGTATCCATTGCAGATACCTGGCAACGTGTCGTCGACCATGTTTTCCCGGAGGGCGAAGAAGAAGATGAGTGTAAAAGAAAGGCGCTACTGGATGCATTGAATACATACAAGCTTTTGCCCGGAGGTAGGATCTTGGCCGGTTCGGGTACGCCTGGCATACGTACGCTCGTCAATACATTTGTTATCGACCGCTTGAATGGTTGTCCACACAATACGCTTAATAATCTGGACATGTCTGCCAGAACGATGCGAGCCGGGGGAGGAATTGGATGTAATTTATCCGACATTCCGCCGCGCGGCTCCCCTTTGCCTGGCGGAGGGGTATCTCCGGGTATTTTGGCGGTCATGCAACTCTGGAATGAAATGTGCGCGTCTGTGATGAGTAGCGGAGCACAACGTGGGGCTATGATGATGGTTATTGACTGTACGCATCCTGAGCTTCTTGAGTTCATTGACGCCAAGCAGGCGCAAGGTCGGCTGGCTTACATGAATATATCGGTATTGATTAGTGATGTGTTCATGGAAAGTCAGCAAACCGATAGTGAATGGACACTTGAATTTAATGGGGTCCCATATCGCAAAATAAAAGCACGAGAGCTCTGGAACAGAATTTTACAGCGCGCTTATGAAGGTGCAGAACCTGGGGTTATTTTTATTGACAAGATCCTTGATAATAATAATCTTGGTAGAGGGGAAGATATAGTTGCAACCAATTCATGCGCGGAGCAACCTTTGCCTAAACATGGTTCAGCAGCATTGGCTTCGATAAATTTTGCAAAACTTGTCAACCTCCCCTTTACTTCAGGAGCTAATATCGATATCTCAGAACTGAGGAAACTGGTTCGGCTTGGTGTATTGTTTCTTGAAAATGTGGTTGACGTAACCCATTACCCTTTTGAGTGTCAACGTCTACAGGCTTTGCATACCCGACGTATCGGGTTAGGGCTGACTGGGCTCGGGGATGCGTTGTCTATGTGCAACGTTCGTTATGGATCACCTGAAAGTCTGAGTCTAATAGAACGTTGGATGAACGAATTTACAGCGGCTGCGTACGAGGCATCTTGTGAGTTGTCCCAAGAAAAGGGGGCATGTATGGCCTTTGATTATGCGACTTTTTCTCTGACCAAAATGGCACAACAGCTACCCGAACAAATTATAAAAAACATCCGCCAGTATGGCCTTCGCCATGGCAGTATCACTACTATCGCGCCCACTGGCTCTATTTCTATCTTGGCGGGTAATGTTTCCTCAGGGATAGAACCGACTTTTGCCCATCGGGTACAGCGTATTGTTCGTGATGCTGAAGGACGGGAAAATACATTAATCACATGCAGCTATTCCAGTCAGCGCTATCACCACCTTCACGGTGATACTGGCCCTCTGCCGGATTTTATGGTCACGGCTTCAGAAATATCCCCCTATGAACATCTTGTCGTACAGGCAACGGTACAACGTTTCATTGATGCAGGCATATCCAAGACGGTCAATTTTCCCGTAGCCACAACCTTTGAAGACTTCATGATTACATATGATCTTGCGTTTGGTCTTGGTTGTAAATCCGTATCTGGCTATGTCCCCAACGTCTTACGCGGCAGTATTCTCAGATCCCTTGATCTACCTGATGAGAGCCAAAAACATGAACGAAACTAAGTGGAATGAAGCGGTAGGGAATATTGTCACCGGACTTGCTGCCGAAAATGCTGACGTGGCAACCGTATGCCGTTGTCTCCGGTGTCTGGAGCATATTTCAGAAGGTTGGCACCCTCAATTGATCAATATCCTGATTAAACGTCAAATATCTGTATTAGTAAAGTGTGAGTCAAAAATAAAATGAATAGACCCGGACGATATCAACATTATAAAGGCAAAACCTACGTGGTTATAGGGGTTGCATTACATACCGAAACGAAAGAGTATTTCGTTGTTTATTATGCAGAGCATGGCCTTCTCTACAGTAAGGATGAATGCAGTGAAAAGTATTTTGTCAGGCCGTTAGATATGTTTAATGAGGAAGTGCTACACAATGGTATTTACACCCCCCGATTCCGCTTTATTGAAGATGGCGATGGACCTAATGAATGAAAACTTGAATACCTCCGAATAAAAATATCCGGAACAGTAAACTGCGCGGCCCTCTCGAGGCGATGCGGTAGTCGCCAGAATATACGCGAATTGAGTAAATGCGTCTGTCCCGTAGTAGACTCCAGCTCTGGGCAGCCCCCACAAGCTTCCATAGCAACGATCATTTGAGCTTTTTGAGCCAGATGGTAAAGAAACCGGGCGCGGGTGAGCTTGATTTTCTCGGCAGGTTTTCCATGATCGCTGATAATGAAGAGATAAAAATTTGTTTTAGCAGGCCAATCCTGTTCATTTCAGTGCAGACATTCTATTAGTTTTGGTTGAATATTATCCATTATGGCATGCATATCTTGAAGGAGAGGGAAGGTCATCTCATCGCTTACTCAAAAAGAAGCCTGTCACACAGGTTGGAAACACTAATTTTATCACCTTCGTTTAAGGCGGGTTTAATCTGGGCAGTTTGAATCTCGGGAGGAAAGTGGGGTGTCGCTAAAGTTTGCTGTCGGAATAACGGGGTTTGGGGAGTAGCGGAATCAAAAACGCGGTTAAGTGGTCATTTAAAACGACCAATAATTGAGAGGTCAATTTACATCGCAGATTGCCTTTTTTTAGCCACTTCTTTTACGATGGCCAAATTACCTATACTTAAATGAGCTATTGAAATTTATGAAAGACAATGTGAAATACGAGTTTCATCACTTTGGCATTCCTGTTCAGGATGGTAAGGAATGCGGTATTTTCAGTGAAAAGACCGGGATGTACACAACTGACAATCCTGGTCGTTTCCGGGTGCAATGGCACCGTTTCACTGATAATTCACCATTACATCCTTTAATCAAAACGGTTCCACATGTTGCATTCAAGGTTGACTGCCTGGCTGAAGCAATAAAAGGTGAGGACATACTTCTTGGACCGTATGAACCCATTGATGATTATTTTGTTGCGATAATCAATGATACAGGTGTTCCCATTGAACTGATTCAGACTTCACTGACAGATGAGGAGCTGTGGCTGCGAGCAAGAACCGGGAAAGGAAGCCTGTACCGTGAAGGTTCTGAGCAATGAAAATCGCTCGCACCATGCTGGCCAACGGCCTCGATCGCGAGGCGGTGATGACGATGACCGGGCTGACCGCTGAAGACCTGGCGCAGATCCGCCACTAATCTTTTGCGTCGAGGGGCAGGGCCGCCATTGACTGATAACACCGTATCCGTTACCCCGGCCTCCCCCTCAGCGCTCAGCCATCTGGCGTTCTGCGCCCTGGTGGCCCGGGTACGGGTGCGCCAGGATGGCGTCGTGTCAACACCCTATGCGGAAAAGCTGTTTCTTGTTCGCGCGCTGGCCACTGCCCAAAAGCAAAGGCGTGTTTACCGGCGCGGGGCGATTGATATTCAGTGGATGCCGGCGCGTGGCCGAAATACGGCCTGGTCCTATTGTGGCGCTCCTGCAGCGGCAAGCGGGCGGAACAGCCCGATTGCGTTCGGCTGACCGATGCGACCAACACCCTGAAAGATCAGGGCTGGAACAATGATGTGATGGGGACATGGGAGTGGGTAGCCGACGCGACGCCGGACAACCAGACGGTCGCGCTGGCGCCTGCGCCGCTGTGCGCCCTGCCAAACCGGTAAAAAGGAAACGCCGATGACAATGACCGATTTTCGCCGAATGGCGGCAAAAATGGCGCAACACATGCAACTGTTGGACGCGCAAGGCGTCACGGAGCCACACCAGGTGATTAACTGCATGATGGGCTATACCCCTGAACTGCATCAGATTTGGACAGGCGCCACGGAGAAAGAGCTGACGGCATTAACCCGGGATTTTACCGTTACGCCCTCATCATGGAAACCGCGTTCGAGTACGAGAGCCAGACGTCATCCCGATCTTATGACGGCATGCCTGAATTCTCTGCAACACATAAACACATCATGGCGCAGATCCTCACCACGGCCGCAACGCTGGAACGGGGATACCTCGCTTATCAGGGGCATGCCCTGACGGTGTTTGATGAACACATCATCCAGCTGGATCAGCCGTTCACAGTATGGCAGGCCTGCGTAGAAGACTTCAGAAAAGGACTGAAAGCCGATGAGCATATCACCCCCCTGCAGCGGGACTACGTGCATGCGGGGCTGACGCAGCTTACCGATCGGCTCAGGGATCTCCAGACAAAAATTCATCGGCACAAAAAATGACGTCGGTGCAAAGAGCCCGGCAAATGCCGCCTCGTTTGTCACGTTAGCGACAACGTATTGGCCTGTGGGGGCTGCGACCTGGGTTGACTCAGCCGGCGGGGATATCGCCCGCCCGTGCCCTTATCCGCCGGCGCCCACGCCGGCCCCGGCCGCCAAAGCGGCCGCGCAGATCCCGTCATCACTTGCCCCCACCCAACAGGCCGTTTTGTCACCGGCCGTCTTGATAACCTTGTTGTTCTACCCGGCAACATTTTGCCGGTGTCCCGCCGGGAGCCCCCGGGCCGCGTGGCACGGATAGCGGTTGTCGCGCGCGCATCCACAGCCCATAATCCCCCCTGCAATCATCATCATGCTAATCATACCTTGGGAGGTAACGACCGTGAGTCAGCGAAAATACCTGACACAGACGGAAGTGGGGCGTCTGCTCGAATCGGCAAAACGACAGAAGGGCAACCCGGAACGGGACTACTGCCTGATATACATGAGCTTCGTGCACGGCTTTCGCGTCACCGAAGCCTGCCGCCTGCGC
>NZ_JVEL01000645.1:0-1107 GCF_001076875.1 Serratia sp. 506_PEND | reverse complement strand
GCCTGAAGGTCGCCGCCTTTCGCCGAGAGCGTCAGCCAGTGAAGCCGCATCTCATCAGTGCTCGGGTACTGGCTGTAAAGGTACTGTGCGCGGGCATCGCCTTTATCGACAGCACGCTTAAGCCAGAGCATCCCTTCAGTCTGGTTTTGCGCCACACCGTTACCGCTCAGGTAAGCCTGTGCCAGCCAGCGTTGCGCGGCCACATCCCCGCCCTGCGCCGCTTTCTGATACCACATCAGTCTTTCCGTACCTTCACCGTGTTCAGCCATCCAGCGCTGTGCCTGCGGGTTACCAAGCGCGGCAGCCTGACGGTAATCACGGCGGGCGATATCCGGTGCCTTRTCCACACCGTTTCCGGTTTCATARCGGCGGGCMAGCAGGGCCAGMGCYGCGGGCTCTTCCTGCGCGGCCGCTTKTTGCAGCCAGGACAGCGCCGTTTTTTCACCCTCAGGCTGTGTCTGGTACCAGCGGGCAAGCATTAGTTGTGCCTCCGCGTTACCCTGCTGTGCTGCCTTCTCAAACTGACTGATGCAGTCCGCAACAGGCGACGTGCCATGTGCCGCCTGACAGTGTCCTGCGAGGTTCATACTGGCCTGCGCATTTCCGAGCGACGACGCCCGGCTCCACCACTGACGGGCAAGCGCGTCGTTACGCGGCTCTCCCAGCCCGGTGTGGTACCCATCCCCGGCCTGACGCGCCGCATCCGCACGGGTTGAACGCGATGCATCCGAGGCCGCCGACTGACTGGCCACCTGCTTCATCAGCGCCAGCGACCGTCCGTATTCCCCACGGGCCGACAGCTTTCCGGCCAGCACGTACTGCGCCTGTGCATCCCCGGCCTGTGCTTTCTGCTCCAGCGCAGCTTCCGGCAGCGTTGACAGCGGCGCGCTGCAGGCGCTCAGCCCACCGGCAACGAGCAGCGCCATCAGGCGTAATGTGCGATAAAAACGCGGCATCATCACAAGTCCCGCGGTGCCGGCTGCAACTGATACAGTCGCACGCTGTACGATTTGAGCGTTGACTGCAGCGCGTCCAGCTCGGCCTGACTGACCGCCTGGTTTGCACGTTGCTGCGCTTCCAGCCGGTTCAGTCGTACGGTAAAGGGCG
>NZ_JVEL01000644.1:0-3028 GCF_001076875.1 Serratia sp. 506_PEND | reverse complement strand
AGCAAGAAGACCCGGCGCTGGTGATCGCCGACGCACGCTACCAGTCTATCGCCGCCCTGTGCGACGCGGTCAGCAACGCGCAGCAGGCAATGCCCAACCGCCTGACCGATATGCTGGATAAAGTGATCCTCAACCGCTGGCTGGGCGTGCCGATCTTCCTGCTGGTGATGTACCTGATGTTCCTGCTGGCGATCAACATCGGCGGCGCGCTGCAGCCGATCTTCGATATCGGCTCGGCGGCGATCTTTATTCAGGGCATTCAGTGGCTCGGCTACACCCTGCACTTCCCCGACTGGCTGGCCGTCTTCCTGGCGCAGGGCGTCGGCGGCGGCATCAACACCGTGCTGCCGCTGGTGCCGCAGATCGGCATGATGTACCTGTTCCTGTCGTTCCTGGAAGACTCTGGCTACATGGCGCGCGCGGCGTTCGTGATGGACCGCCTGATGCAGGCGCTCGGGCTGCCGGGCAAATCCTTCGTGCCCCTGATCGTCGGCTTCGGCTGCAATGTGCCGTCCATCATGGGCGCCCGGACGCTGGATGCCCAGCGCGAGCGCCTGATCACCATCATGATGGCGCCGTTCATGTCGTGCGGCGCCCGTCTGGCGATCTTTGCGGTGTTCGCCGCCGCCTTCTTCGGCCAGGACGGCGCCGGGGTGGTATTCTCGCTGTATATGCTCGGCATTGCGGTGGCGATCCTCACCGGTCTGGTGCTCAAATACACCCTCATGCGCGGCGAAGCCTCGCCGTTCGTGATGGAGCTGCCGGTCTACCATGTGCCGCACCTGAAAAGCCTGCTGCTGCAAACCTGGCAGCGCTTGAAAGGCTTCGTGCTGCGCGCCGGCAAGGTGATCGTGGTCGCCAGCATGTTCATCGGCGGCCTGAACAGCTTCTCGTTCAGCGGTAAACCGGTCGACAACATCAACGACTCCGCGCTGGCCTCGGTCTCCAGGGTGCTGACGCCGCTGCTGCAGCCGATGGGCGTCCACAGCGATAACTGGCAGGCCACCGTCGGGCTGGTGACCGGCGCGATGGCGAAAGAAGTGGTGGTCGGCACGCTGAACACGCTGTACACCGCCGAGCACATCAACAAAGAGGCGTTCGACGCCGCCAACTTCAACCTGCTCGATGAGCTGGGCGACGCGCTGCAGAAAACCTGGGACGGGCTGAAAAACACCTTCAGCCTGAGCGTGCTCTCCAACCCGATCGAAGCCAGCAAGGGCGACGGCGAGATGGGCGTCGGCGCGATGGGCGTGATGAGCAGCAAATTCGGCACCGGGATTTCCGCCTACAGCTACCTGATCTTCGTGTTGCTGTACGTGCCTTGCGTCTCGGTGATGGGCGCCATCGCCCGTGAATCGAGCCGCGGCTGGATGACCTTCTCCATCCTGTGGGGGCTGAACGTCGCCTACTCGTTGGCGACGCTGTTCTATCAGGTGGCCACCTTCAGCCAACACCCGCAGTACAGCCTGACGGCGATCCTGGTGGTGGTGCTGGTGAATCTGCTGGTGCTGTTCGGCCTGCGCCGGGCGCGCAGCCGCGTGACGATGCGTCTGGGCGATGCCCCGCCGGCGTCCTGCTGTCAGGGTGCCAATGGGAACTGCCACTGATGGCTAGCCTGTTGCAGATGATCGACGCACTGGCGCTACGCGGCAGCGCCCAGGCGCAACAGCTCAGCCAATCGCTGGCGACGCCGCTGCCGCTGGTGCAGGCGATGCTGGACCGTTTGACGGCGATGGGGAAAGTGGAACGCATCGAACAGGAGGACGGCACCTGTCTGAGCGGCCGTTGCAAAAGCTGCCCGCAGGGCCGGGAGCACAGGACGGTGATGTATCGACTTAACACATGAATAACGAGCCCAATCAGCAGGGGCCCCCTTAACTGGCAGAGGTTATATCGGGCGATACGCTGTCAGTCAGAACGTTATTGATTGATTGATTGATTGATTGATTGCCTGCCAGGCCAGAGAGGGTGACCGAACCTTGGATCACTCATGCCGGTGTCTGGATATAGGGCTCCAGACACCGGCATTCCCTGGATATTAACCTCATGGGGCTATTTATTGTCGTACAACCACATCGTCACCCGGCAGCGCTGGGTGCGGCAGTACGCAGATTGGGGTATACCCGAAACGGCGTTAAAGATTTGCGTTGACGACAGGCAGGTGCCGCGTTGACCGTTGATTTTGTGAATGACGGGAACATCAGCAGTGTACCAGTGCCGTTTACTCAATGTGCGTTGACAGCGGAACAGCAAAATGATGCATTAGCGCTGTTCAGTATGGGACATAGACGTTTCGGGATTGCTTAAAAGGGATGACGGGGTGCGGCGGCAAAATGATATTGAAGCTGAACGCCGTCGCCCGCGGAAGGGGCCGGCTTGTCGTACAGTATGTTTGTCCCTGGGCGTCACTGACAGATAACACCCAGTCCATTGAGAGTAAGGTAACCGAATGAAAAAATGGGAAAATCCAGAAAGATGAAAAGATATCTGATCATTGTGCTATTGGTGGTACTGAGCCCGTCGACGTTTGCGAAACCGGCGCCGGCCCTGAAAAATCCGACCCAGGGTGTGCTATGTGACCAATATTTCTGTGCAAACCGAAACGGGATTTCCGATAGTCTGACGTTGACATACCTGGGTGAAAAGCGTGCCAAGGCCCTCGCGTCACAAGGGGCGTTTGATAAAAGTGCTTTCACCTTCAGTAACGGAGTATTCTGTGACGTGAAAGAAAAGCTGTGCCATGTCGATCGCTATTTCAGCGACGGTAAGCGCAGCCCTGTCGCTGAAAAGGAAACACGGCTGTTGTTTTCTGGTGGGGACAGTCAGTAGCTGTTAGCGGCTGACCGGACTGTGTATGCCCCGTCGTTTCTGACACCCCCCTTTTTTATGCCTGGCCGGCAGCATACCTGGCCGCCACATCCCGCCGGCCCGGGTCCCGGGTCACGGTGGGACGGTGTCAGTACCTCAGTAAAACCCCCACAGCACCGTGCCCCGGCAGGCGCAGCCGGCCAGGCACAGCAGCCAGAAC
>NZ_JVEL01000643.1:0-2737 GCF_001076875.1 Serratia sp. 506_PEND | reverse complement strand
GTCTTGATGTATCTTGTTTGTTACATTTTGAAGTTATGTCTCTTTTTGTGATCTGTCTGCGATCTTTAATTCTGTTTTATTGCAAATGTGTAGTGTTATGATCTAGCATATTCGGCATCATTCCTGCGCACCGTTCCTCCGTATGAGGCTGTAACGTCAGGTGACAATCGCCAATTAACCGTCTGGTGAATACCTGAATCTTCGTCCGGGGATACCCGGTTGTATTTGCTGGTCCGCCGGTTTTAATTTCTGATTTGTGAAAAATCGAGTGAGAAGAATATGAGTAAAAATACAGGCACCTCCTCTGTCGCGCCGAAAGAAAGAATTAATATCAAATATGTTCCTGCGACCGGCGGGCAACAGGCAGAGGTTGAATTACCCTTAACGCTGATGATCGTTGGCGACCTGAAAGGGCGCACAGAAGAAACGCCGATTGAAGAACGACAGACGGTATCGCTGGACAAGAACAATTTCAATGCCGTCATGCGGGAAAGCAAAATCGATCTCGCTTTTAACGTGCCAAATCGTCTTGAAGAAGAAAGCGAAGATGACCTGCCTGTTCATCTGAACATTGCTTCTCTTGCTGATTTCTCCCCGGACAACCTTGCACAGCAGGTCCCTGAGTTACGTAAATTGCTGGAGTTGCGTGAGGCGCTGGTTGCGCTTAAGGGACCACTGGGAAATATCCCCTCATTCCGTAACCGTTTGCAGGATTTGCTTGCAAACCCTGATGCCCGTGAACAGTTGCTTCAAGAGCTGGATCTCATTAAGCCAGAAAAATAATGCGACAACAGTAAGGGAAAAATTATGTCTGCTACCGAAAAACAAACCCGCACTGATGATGCCGGGGCATCTTCCTCACTGCTTGACGAGATTATGGCGCAGGCGCGTATTACGCCTGTTGACGAAGGCTATAACGTCGCGAAGCAGGGTATTACGGCGCTGATATCCAACATCCTTGACAGTGGTGATGCCGCCGAACCAGTCAACAAAGCTCTGGTTGACCGCATGATTGTTGAGCTGGACAAAAAACTCAGCGCCCAGATCGATGAAATTCTGCATGCCCGTGAGTTCCAGGCACTGGAATCGACGTGGCGCTCGGCGAAGGTGCTGGTTGATAAAACCGATTTCCGCGAGAACATCAAAATTTTGATGTTGCACGCCACTAAAGATGAGCTGCTTGACGATTTCGAATTTGCACCGGAAATCACGCAGTCCGGTTTCTACAAGCATGTTTACTCCACCGGTTATGGGCAGTTTGGAGGTGAGCCTGTTGGTGCGGTGATCGGTGATTATGTCCTGACCCAGAGTTCTCCGGATATCAAGCTGATGCAATACCTGAGTGCTGTGGGCGCGATGGCACATTCTCCCTGCATTTCTTCTGTGGCACCGACCTTCTTTGGCGTAGACAGTTTTACCGATCTGCCTTCCATTAAGGATCTCAAATCGGTATTTGAAGGCCCGGCCTATACCAAATGGCGCGCCCTGCGTGAGTCAGAAGATGCCCGCTATCTGGGCTTAACCGCACCGCGTTTTCTGGCCCGCCTGCCGTACGATCCGGTGGAGAATCCGGTCAAAGGGTTCAATTATCAGGAAAATATAAACGCCAGCCATGATCATTATCTGTGGGGCAATACCGCCTACCTGATGGGGACGGCGTTGACCGACAGCTTCGCGAAGTACCGCTGGTGCCCGAATATCATTGGTCCGCAAAGTGGTGGTTCTATCTCCGATCTGCCTGTCCACGTTTATGAAGCGATGGGGCAGCTACAGGCCAAAATTCCGACGGAAGTCCTCATCACCGATCGCCGTGAATACGAGCTGGCAGAGGAGGGGGTTATCACCCTGACCATGCGCAAGGACAGTGATAACGCTGCGTTCTTCTCGGCCAACTCAGTGCAGAAGCCGAAGGTGTTCCCGAATACCCGTGAGGGGAAAGACGCTGAAACCAATTATCGTCTGGGCACGCAGCTGCCGTACATGTTCATTATCAACCGTCTGGCACATTACATCAAAGTTCTGCAGCGCGAGCAGATTGGGTCCTGGAAAGAACGTCAGGATCTGGAGCGTGAGCTGAACAACTGGATCAAGCAGTACGTGGCCGATCAGGAAAACCCGCCGGCCGATGTGCGCAGCCGCCGTCCGTTGCGTGCAGCGCAGATCACGGTGAAGGATGTGGAAGGAGAAGCGGGCTGGTATCAGGTGGCGATTTCTGTCCGTCCGCACTTCAAATACATGGGCGCGAACTTTGAACTCTCCCTGGTGGGTCGTCTGGACAAGGAATAAGCCACGGTGTCTTCTCTCGCGTTATGGGACAGAGGAAGCGCTTCCAGCCTGTTCGATCGTATCAGGGAAGAGGGTGCCGACGTCCCGCCTGTACACGACACAGACAGGCTGGTCGGCTCGATAAAGCGTCAGCTCGAACGTGTACTCAATACCCGATGCGGGAGTTGCCGCAGTGCGCCGGATCTCGGCGTGGTGGATCTCAATGATGCCACGCAGAGTCGCGATGATACGGGTGGGCGTATACGCGAAGCCATCCGTCACTGTATCCGCGAGTATGAGCCCCGTATTGTCGACGTTGAGGTTTTTGCGGTGGATAACACCACCGAGGTCCCCGGTATGACATTTCGGGTTAACGCCTCAATACGGCTGGATACGCGGGAACAGACTGCCTCGTTTGATATCCATATGGACAGTAACCGCCACTACAGAATGATGTGATTTATGTCGCTGG
>NZ_JVEL01000642.1:0-8801 GCF_001076875.1 Serratia sp. 506_PEND | reverse complement strand
CTGTCGCCTGACTCTGATTTATTCAACAAAGCCTGTATGATGTTGTTTATCATGTCATTACATTCTGATTTTGCTTGCTGTGACATTTGGAAACATATCCTCTATTTGGTGTGTGCATTTTCTTGCTGTGCATGTTCGCTTCATTAAAAGCGCATAAAGAGACGGGCAATGTTGCCGTTTTCAACATGATGCTTTTTTTGTTCACGATGAGTAAGTCGCACCCGGTATGCCAGACGGTGTCTGGGATCGGGCTGAGTGACGGACATCTGTGAGTGGCGCCTACCCGCCGCCAATTGAACCTTCGTTTATTTTGCCGCGCTACAATAGGCGAAAATTTCCCCATGGAGCCTATCGTGCGCAAATCCAGATTCTTTCTCGTGGCTTTGTTGTGCCTGTGCGCCGCCGCCGTGTTGTATGTCATGGCATACCTGGCGTTGAGGCATTACCTCAGCGATGGGGAGAAGGCCTACCCGGATATCACCATTGAAATCCGCTGAGTGCCGTTCGCCGCCGGGTTGGGTCAACACCGCTACCTTCAAGAGCGGCGGTTTTGAGTCGCGCCTGTTCGTGGTGCGTTGAGCAAAATGTCATATTTCCCATTCGGCGTTACATCTGGCCGAGCAAACTTACGCGGGGATGACAGTTCTATACATTGAGATTGGTACTGTAGCTCTACCCGATGATGTTGTGTGTTATCCATTCCCTGTAGTGTATTACCCCATCCCTGTTAAGTTTATCCCGCCTTGTGCGGGATTTTTTTTATCTGCGCATGCCTGGTGGGGTAACGCGATTTTTTTGAATAACACCGTCAGTTTTATTCGGTATTCAGTCGCTGCGCGCTTGATTAGATTGAACGCGAGAGGGGCGCCGTCGGCGCCTTTGTGCAATGAGTGGAGAATTTCTATGGCGAAGACAGTAGTGGTGTTTCATTCCGGCTACGGCCATACCGAGCGTTTGGCGAACGTGGTGGCGGAAGGCGCCGGGGGGGAATTGATCGCCATCGATCAGAACGGCGATATCAGCGACGAAGCCTGGCAGACGCTGGATGAGGCGGACGCCATCATCTTTGGCTCGCCGACCTATATGGGCGGCCCATCCTGGCAGTTCAAGAAATTCGCCGACGCCAGCTCCAAAGCCTGGTTCGGCCGCAAGTGGCAAGACAAAGTGTTCGGCGGCTTTACCAACAGCGCCAGCCTGAACGGCGACAAGCAGGTGACGCTGATCGCGCTGCAGACGCTGGCTTCGCAACATGGCGGCCTGTGGGTCAGCCTGGGGCTGCTGCCGGCCAACACCAAATCGGCGCAGCGCACCGACGTCAATAACCTGGGCGGTTCGGTGGGGCTGCTGGTGCAGACTCCGGCGGATGCCGGCGTGGATGAGATGCTGTCGGGCGATCTAGCGACCGCCAAGCTCTATGGTCAGCGCGTAGCGGGCTTTGCCGCCAAACTGGCGTAAGACCTATCGCGTAGATGGGACGGTGACGCGGTTGAACGGATGCCGCGTTCATTTTCTCTGCACAATTGGCGTGTAATCTGCGAAATGTTATTAGCCTGCTTGGGCTAACACTGCATTTCGTACAAATATTCCCGGTTCCTAGGCCGGGTTTTTTGTTGCTAAGGTCTGCTTAAGCTTTCGCCGCTATACTGCGCGTCAGCATGGCCATGCAATGCATGGCCGTGTCGTAACTGTCGATTTGCTGTTGTTCAAGCAAGCCCGCTTCATGCGGGCTTTTTTTGGGTTGTTATTGCACAGGCGGCCCAGTTGCAGGAAAATAATCGCGCAGTGATTCAAACATCATTTAATGACCAATAACCATAAACTTATTAATGTAATTAACGCCGTCGGCGGCCTATTACGCCATGCGCTATGCTGACAGCAGAGTAGGTATTATTTGCTGACGCTATGCGGGGGGGTCCCGCCGCGGCCGCCTCAGGCTAAGAAAAGTCTGTTAATTAAATGTTAATGTTTTTTATTATTGATTTGTCTGGCTTTTTTGGTTGAAATTCGGATTGACTATCCCTCACTGGCCGGGCGAGCGAGTATGCACATTATTATTCTGGTTATTAGCAAAATATGGGCGAGGCGATGAACGCCAGAATAAACGCCAGGCATGGCCTGCCGCTAACGGTTCAGCTGATCAATCTTTTCATGCTGGCCTTTTTACTTTCCCTGGTGGGTATTCTTAGCCGGCCAATTGGCTCGCTTTCCTTATTTTGGCCGGTAAATGCGATTCTGCTCGGTCTGCTGCTGCGCAAACCCATTTACGCCACGCCGCTCGGCTGGCTTACCACCTATCTGGGCATGATAGTCGCCGATCTCATTACCGGCGAAGGCTGGTCCCTGGCGCTGTGGCTGAACGCCTGCAACATGTCGCTGATCGCCGTCGGTTACGGCATCATGCTGATGCTGCCCCAATCTCAACGGCGCATGGGCAAGCCCCAGGCGATACTCTATATGTTCAGCGCCAGTTTGGCCGGCGCGGCGGTGGCGTCGACGCTGTCGGTGCTGCGTAATGACAGCCTCTATAACAACACGGTGGTGATCGCCTGGCTGGCCTGGTTCAGTGAGCAGTTCTCGACGACCTTGCTGCTGTTGCCGGTGCTGATGGCGGCGCCGCGGCTGAAGCAACTGTTGCGCATGCAGGTGCGTTGGCGTTTGCAAGGCTGCCTGCCGCTGCTGGCGCTGCTGCTGTCGCTGGTGTTCAGCGTCTATATCGGCGGGCCGGGTGCTATCGCCTTCCCGATCCCGGCGCTGCTGTGGTGCGCGGTGCGCTACCAGCTGTTCCCCGTGACGTTGCTGACGCTATTGACCGGCATGACCGAGATCAGCAGCATTTCCGCCAACCTGATGCTGTATGAAACGCCGAACAACCACAACGCCTTCCTCGATACGCTGATGTCCGCCCGACTGGGCATCGCCATGCTGGTGATGGGGCCGCTGATCCTCGCCAGCTCTATCGCCGCCAACCGCAAGCTGATGCGGCGTCTGGAGCACAGCGCCAACCACGATTTTTTGACCGGCGTGCTGGCGCGCAGCGCGATGACGCGTAAAGCGGGCGAGCTGCTGGAGCATAAACATCGCTCCAAAGAGGCGGTATCGCTGTTGCTGATCGACATTGATCATTTCAAGCAGATCAACGATACGCACGGCCACAGCGCCGGCGATCAGGTCTTGGCGTCGTTCGCGCACATCGTGCGGCGCGAGCTGCGGCACGATCAGCTGTTCGGCCGCCTGGGCGGGGAAGAGTTCGCCATCATGCTGCCGCGCGCGCTGGCGGCGCAGGGCGTGGCGTTGGGGGAACATTTGCGCCGGCTGGTGGAGCAGACGGCGCTGCAGGTGGAAGGCAAGCAGACGTTGAAAATCACCATCAGCGTCGGCGTCGCCAGCCTGGCGATGAACGAAGTGAAATCGCTGGAGCAACTGATGAACATGGCGGATATCGCGCTGTATCGCGCCAAATCGCAGGGGCGCAATCGGGTGGAGTCGTTCAACGTGGTGAACGGCAACAGCGTCGAGCATATCCTGTTCCGTTAGGGCTCGACGCCGGGCAACCGTTGCTTACAGGCTTTTCAGCGCCTTGATGGTTTCATCCATGTCGATCTCGTGCTCGGAGAAGGTATGGGTGGTGTTCTGGAAAGTGGTGATGGTCAGCATGCGCAGCGTTTGCATGGCCTGTGCCTGCTCTTCTGACTGCGGGCGAATGCGATTCATCAGCAGGCCGACCGACAGCACGGTGTTCTCTTTATCCACATCGGCTTTGACCGGCACTTCCTTGGTGAAGGTATTGAAAGACTTGATGCTGGTGATCTTGATTCTTTCATTGGCGATGATGATGTATTTGCTGGGCGCCAACACTTTGACCGCATAAGCCGACGGACCTTTGGTGTTATTGGTCGGTTCGAAGGTCACCGCCGCGTTTTTCTTAATCAGCTCCGGATTCTGCACTTTAATCACGTGAAAATAACGATTTTCTCCGTTCTCGTCGGTAATAAAGCCGAAGCCTTTGTCTTCAAAAAAAGTCGTTATCTTGCCGTTCATCGCTATTCTCACAAAAGGGATCAATACAGCGCTTATGATAGCGCGGAATGCCTTGCAGCGACAGATTGCGCGGGCGGCATTTAGTCATGCGATAACGGCATTTAGCGGCTTTCCCCCCACATGCTATGTTCATGCTGACTTCATTCAATGCGAAAAAGGAATATCGATGGGCATCAAACGTCTCAATCACGCCGTGCTGTATGTCAGTGACGTGCGGCAGAGCGCCGACTTTTATCATCAGGTCTTGGGCTTCAAGCTGAAGCCGTCCAACAGCCCCGACCGGGCGGTATTTACCCAGGCCGCCGATTCGGACAACGATCACGATTTGGCGCTGTTCAGCAAGAATCTGGGCCAGCAGCGCGCCGGGGTGTTTCGCGCCAACAACGAGCCGCCGGCAGAGCATGAGCCACCGGCCGGGCTGTACCATCTGGCCTGGGAAGTGGACAGTCTGGAAGAGCTGGAGCGCATTCGTCACCAGCTGGCCGAACGCGGCATTCTCGGGCTGGAAGAGGATCACGGCGTACACAAAAGCATTTATGGCCACGATCCGGACGGACTGCTGTTTGAGGTGACCTGGTTTATTCCGCCGGCGCTGCTGACCGAAGAGGATAAAAACCGGCAGGGAATTCGCCCGCTGGATTTCGCCGCCGAGAAGCGGCGTTTCGCCGGCCTGTAAGCGGATCAGGTACGGGGCGCCGCGGCGCCCCGACGATCACAGCACTTTGTTGAGGAAGTTAACGGTGCGCGGGTGCTGCGGCTGAGCCAGCACCTGCCTGGCGTCGCCCTGCTCGACGATCTGCCCGTCGACCATAAACACCACCCGATCCGCCGCTTCGCGCGCAAAGCCGATTTCATGCGTGACTACCACCAGCGTGACGCCCAGATCCGCCAATCCCTTAATCACGTCCAGCACTTCGCCGACCAGCTCGGGATCGAGCGCGGAGGTCGGCTCATCGAACAGGATCACCTTCGGGTTCAGCGCCAGCGCGCGCGCGATGGCGATGCGCTGCTGCTGGCCACCGGAGAGGTGGCGTGGGTAGGCATCCGCCTTGTGGCGCAGCCCGACGGTATCCAGCAGTTCATAGGCCACCGCCTTCGCCCGCTCGCGGGAGTGAATTTTGTGCACCACCGGCGCTTCGATGATGTTTTCCAGCACCGTCAGGTGCGGGAACAGGTTGAAGTTTTGGAACACGTAGCCGACGTTGATGCGCTGCCGGAGAATGGCCTTTTCCTTCAGCTCGTACAGCCGGTTGCCCTTGCGGCGGTAACCGACGTAGTCGCCGTCGATGCGGATAAAGCCTTCGTCCACGCGCTCCAGATGGTTGATCGCCCGCAGCAGCGTCGATTTGCCGGAGCCGGAAGGCCCGAGGATCACGGTTACGGTGCCCGGCTGCAGCGTCAGGCTGACGTCGTCCAGCGCCTTGTGTTTGCCGAAAAACTTGCTGACGTTGCTGATTTCGATCAGGCCGCGTGCCGGCACCGGGGTGAGATTGCGCGCCGGCTGTTCGGGCAAGGCGTAATAATCAATGGCTTCAGACATGCGGGTCTCCTAACGTTTTAGCCAGCCGGCCAGTTTCTGCCAGGGCGTCGGCGGCAGTTCGCGCACCGCGCCCCGAGCAAAATAGCGCTCGATGTAGTATTGGATCACCGACAGCGCGGTGGTGATGAACAGATACCAGACGGTGGCGACCATCAGCAGCGGTATCACCTGCTGAGTGCGGTTATAGATCACCTGGATGGTGTAAAACAGCTCCGGCAGCGCCAGCACGTAAACGATCGAGGTGCCTTTCGCCAGGCTGATGATCTCGTTGAAGCCGGTCGGAATAATGGAGCGCAGCGCCTGCGGCAGAATAATGCGGAAGGTGCGGCGATAGCCCGGCAGGCCCAGCGCCGCCGCCGCCTCGTGCTGGCCGTAATCCACGCCCAGAATGCCGCCGCGGATGATCTCGGCGGTGTAGGCGGACTGCACCAGCGTCAGGCCCAGCACCGCCACGGCGAACTGGCCGAGGATGTCGATGGTCGGGTAACTGGCGAACACCACCGAGGTAAAGGGAATGCCCAGCGAGATGGCGTCGTACAGATAGGAAAAGTTATACAGGATGATCAGCACCAGGATCAGCGGCAGCGAGCGAAATAGCCAGATATACCCCCAGGCCAGCGACGCCAACAGGTAAGAGCGCGACAGCCGCGCCAGCGCCAGCAGGGTGCCGAACAGGATGCTGAACAACGTGCCGAGCAGCGTCAGCAGCAGGGTCTGTCCCAGCCCCGCCAGCACCGCCGGGGCGAAGAACCACTCGGCGAACACGCCCCATTCCCAGCGCGCGTTGCCCGCCACCGATTGCACGATGGCGGCCAGAATAAACAGCGAGAACAGGGCGCCGATCAGCCGCAGCGGATAGCGGGCGGGCACCACTTTCAAGACTTCTTGTTTGGACATGTCATGTCTCCTGACTACAGATAAAGGGGGTTTAGGCGATTTTCCTTTCCGACGCGCAACAACACGCGTCCTCTGCAATCAGGCTTTTGCGGAACGGCAGGCGGCCATCGTAGGGCGGACGGCTGTAAACCTCGCTGTCAACGGTGGGATCGAACTGCGGCTGGTAACCGTTGCTCAGGTACAGGCCCACCGCTTCTGGCTGGCGAAAGCCGGTGGTCAGGTAGAGCCGGCGATACCCCTGCGCCAGCGCCAGCGTTTCCAACTGCTGCAATACCCGCTGCGCCAGGCCCTGGCGGCGCAGATCGCCCCGGGTCCAGATGCGCTTCAGCTCGGCGGTTTGCGCGTCATAGCGTTTGAAGGCGCCCATAGCGATCGGCGCACCGGCGCGCAGCAGCACGATGAAAGCGCCCTGCGGCGGCGCGTACAGGTCCAGCGGTTCCGGTTCCTGGTCACCAAAATAGTCGCCGTAACGCTGGCGATATTCGCCGAACAGCCCCTCGATCACCGGGGCGATCAGCGGATCGGTCGGCAGCGTCTGAATGAAAGTGTCTTGCGTCATCGCGCGCTCCTAATCGCCCAGGCCGGGCGGGTTGATTTCCGACTGCGCAAGGCGTTCGACGCTCTCGCCCCAGCGGTTGAGCACCTGATCGTACTGTCCGCCGCGGATCGCGCCGTTCAGCGCTTCATTCACCGCCTGCACCAGGCCATTGCCTTTACGGGTGGTGACGGCGATGTGCGCCGCCTTGGGCCAGCCGCCTTCCACCGTGCCCGCCAGCCGGGTGCGGCCGTTCAACGCCGCCTTATAGGCGCCCAGCACGTTCGGCCCGAAGTAGGCATCGGCCCGGCCGGACTGGATCGCCAGCGTGGCGGCTGCATCGTCGGTCACGTAGATCGGCTGGAAGGGTTTGAGCCCCTGTTGCCGATTCTGTTTGTCCCACGCCAGCAAAATTGCTTCCTGATTGGTGCCGGAGCCGACGATGATCTTTAATCCGGCGATATCGGCAGGCTGTTTGATCGTTGCGATCTTGCCGCCGGTTTTGACGTAAAAGCCGAGCGAGTCGATGCGGTAGGTGGCGAAGTCGAAGCGGGTTTTGCGTTCTTTGGTCACGGTGACGTTGGTGATGGCCGCGTCATACTTGCCGGAAACTACCCCCAGCGGCCAGTCTTCCCACGAGGTTTGCACTACGTTCAGCTCCAGGCCCAGGCTGTCGGCCACCAGTTGCGCGATATCCACTTCACTGCCGATCAGTCGCCGGTTGTCGGCGGCGAACAGCGCCAGCGGCGGCGTGTTGAGCGCGGCGATTGCAACGGTGAATTGGCCCGGCTTCACGAAGTGGAAATCGGCCGGCAATTTGGCGATCGCCTGCGGGTTTTTCGGCGCGTGGATCGGGGTTTCATTGGCCTGTAAATCGATGCCGGTGTCCGCCTGCGCGGCGCCGGTCAGGCTCAGCAAGGCCGCCACGAGGGCGGCGGTAACGATTTTTTGCATAGCGGGTATCCCTGACAGCGTTCTTATTATTGGGTGAATCTGTTCAACGGGCGCGTCAGGCCCAGGTGCTCGCGCAGCGTGTCGCCATGGTACGCCCGGCGGAACAGGCCACGTTGTTGCAGGATGGGCACCACCCGATCGACGAAGTGGCCGAAGGCGTTGGGCGTGCCGCCGCTGATGATGAAGCCGTCGGCGGCTGCGCCGTCGAACCAGCGTTGCAGGCCGTCCGCCACCGCTTCCGGCGTGCCGCTGAACACCGGGCGCGGCGAAGCGGCTTCCAGCGCCACCTGGCGCAGCGTGAGGTTCCGCTCGCGGGCATTGCGCTTGATGGCGTCGGTGGTGCTGCGGAAGCTGTTTTGCCCCAGATCGCCGATGTCCGGGAAGGGGGCGTCCAATGGGTGGCGGGAAAAGTCGTAATGTTCGAAGTAGCGGCCAAGATAGTTGAGGGCGTTCTCGATGCTGACCAGGCGGGCGGTCTCCTGGTATTGGCGCTCGACGTCCGCGTCGTCGTCGCCGACGATCACGCTGACGCCCTGGAAGATGCGCAGGTCGTCCGGCTCGCGCCCCTGTTCCACCAGTTGCCGCTTCACGTCCTGATAAAAATCCTGCGCCTGCTCCAGCGTGTCGTGATGGGTGAAGATCGCATCGGCGTGTTGGGCCGCCAGCCGTTTTCCGTCTTCAGAGGCGCCGGCCTGGAACAGGATCGGGCGGCCCTGCGGCGTGCGGCCGATGTTCAACGGCCCCTGCACCGAGAAGAACTCCCCCTGGTGATTGAGGGTGTGCAGCTTCCCGGCTCTGAAAAATTCGCCGCTGGCTTTATTGCGCACGAAGGCATCG
>NZ_JVEL01000641.1:0-8529 GCF_001076875.1 Serratia sp. 506_PEND | reverse complement strand
GTCACGCAGCTGTTTACGCTGTGGTGCATCATCCGTGAGATTAAGCACTTCCCGGTCATCATTATGGATGCCATTGAGCAGGCCTACCCGATGCTGGAGACCATCAAGGCCGAGCTGGAGTTTAACCCGCGCCTGCTGATGGATTACCCGGACATTGCCGGCAAGGGCCGCGTGTGGAACATGCACACCATCCTGACCCGCAACGACATCAAGGTGCAGGTCGCCGGCTCCGGCAAGCGTCTGCGCGGTAAGCGCCACGGACCGTACCGCCCTGACCTGGTCATTCTCGACGACATTGAGAACGACGAGAACGTCGAGAAGCCGGAGCAGCGCGACAAGCTGGCCAACTGGCTCAAAAAGACCGTGCTGCCGCTCGGCGGGCCGGGCCTCAAGATGGATGTGGTCTACATCGGCACCATCCTGCATTACGACTCGGTGCTGTCGCGCACCCTGGCGAACCCGTTTTGGACCCGCCGGCGCTTCAAGGCCATCATTGAGTGGCCGGTCAATATGGCGCTGTGGGACCAGTGGGAGGAGATTTACCGCAACAACGGCGAGGCCGGAGACTGGCTGGCGGCAGCGTTCTACCAGGAACACGCGGCCGAGATGAACGAAGGCGCGGTGGTGTCCTGGGCGGCGCGCCCGCTTATCGAGCTGATGAAAATCCGCGCCCGTGACGGTCATGGCACCTTTGATGCCGAGTACCAGAATGACCCGGTCAGCGGCGAAGATGCCATTTTTGCCGGCGAAGGCGTGTTCCACTTCTGGGTCAATCGCCTGAAGGAATGGGTGTTCTACGGCGCGTGTGACCCCAGCCTGGGGCTGGCCGGCAAGCGCCGTGACCCGTCCGCGCTCCTGGTCGGCGGCATCAACCGCGAGACCGGCGTACTCGATGTGGTCGAGGCGCTCATCCGCAAGCGCCTGCCCAACAAGATAATCAGCGACATCATCGAGCTGCAGCGGCAATACCGCTGCCTGGTCTGGGCGATTGAAGCCGTCCAGTTCCAGGAGTTCCTGCGCACCCAACTGGTTGAGCAGTCGGCGAAGCTCGGCATACCGGTGCCGGCACGGGCGGTAACGCCGCATTCTGACAAGCTGCTGCGCATCGAATCGCTGCAGCCGCATATGGTCAATGCGCTTATCCGTCTGCATAACAGCCAGCACACCCTGATTGACCAGCTCAAACACTTCCCCAAGGCCGATCACGATGACGGGCCGGATGCGCTGCACATGCTGTGGGCGCTGGCCGTCAGTGGTGCGAGCCGCTATGAGTTTCAGTCGGTGCGCGGTGATGACGACAGCCGCCGGGACGACAGGGAGCGGCGCGGCCGCTGGGATAACGACGATGACGACGACAGCTTCCGCCGTGGAGCCTATTAGGAGTGAACATGGCAAAATCCGTTCAACTGGTTGACCAATACGGCAACCCCATCAAGGCTGAAGCGCTCAAAACCCCGCAGACGGCGGAGTACGTTAACCTGCGCCGCACCTTTGCCGATCACCCGTCACGCGGGCTGGATATTCGCAAGCTGCCGCGCATCCTGGAAGCGGCCGAGCAAGGCGACCTGCGGGCGCAGTCCGACCTGTTCTGCGACATGGAAGAGCGCGACGGGCACATCTTTGCCGAGATGTCCAAGCGCCGGCGTGCGCTGCTGACGCTGGACTGGGCCATCAAGCCCCCGCGTAACGCCACGGCAGCCGAGAAGGACATGACCGCGGCCCTCGTGGAGTGGTTCCAGGACCTGCCGGAGTTCGAGGCGTTTGTCCTGGATGCGCTGGATGCCATTGGGCATGGTTTCGCTGCGCAGGAGATTGAGTGGGATTTCAGCCAGAAAATCTGGTTTCCCAAAGCCTGGCACGCCCGCCCGCAAAGCTGGTTCAAAACCCCTATCGACAACCGCAACGACCTGCGCCTGGACGATTACAGCGTCAATGGCGCGGTGCTGCAGCCGTTCGGCTGGGTGGTTCACCGTCACAAGGCCAAGGCGGGCTACGTGGCGCAGACCGGCCTGCACCGCGTCTTGTGTTGGCCGTACCTGTTCAAGAACTTCTCCGTGCTTGACCTGGCGGACTTCCTCGACGTTTACGGCTTCCCAATGCGCGTTGGCAAGTACGGCGCGGGAGCCACCGAGCGCGACAAGTCGACGCTGCTGCGCGCCCTGATGCACATCGGGCGCGACGCGGCCGGCATCATCCCGGATGAAATGAGCGTTGATTTTCACGATGCGGTCTCGGGTGATGCGAAGAATTTCCAGGTGATGCTCGATTTCTGCGACAAGACCATCTCCAAGGCGGTGCTGGGCGGCACGCTTACCTCCCAGGCTGACGGCCAGACCTCCACCAATGCGTTGGGCGGCGTGCATAACGAAGTGCGCCATGACCTGATGACCTCCGACGCCAAGCAACTGGCCAGCACCATCACCCGCGACGTGCTCTATCCGCTGCTGGTGCTGAACGGCTACCAGGTCGACCCGCGCCGGATGCCGAACTTTGCTTTCGATACCCGCGAACTGCTGGACTTAAAGCTGTTCTCCGAGTCTCTGCCGACCCTGGTCGATATTATGGATATTCCCGCCGCCTGGGCGTATGAGAAAAGCGGTATCCCGGTGCCGGAAGAAGGCGAAGCGATACTGCGCCGGCCGGCATCGTCCGTGCCGGCGGCGGTCTCGCAACAGCTACCGGTTGATACCGGCATCTCCGTCGCCGCCCTGGCGAGTACGCTGCCGGCACCGGCAGAAGAACCCGCCGACCCCGCACAGCAGGCAGTGGACAGCGCGCCAGGGGCCGTGTTTGCGCAGAATGTCAGCGCTGCCCTGGGCGATATGCTGGCGCCGCTGATGGCGGCGCTCTCCCAGGGGCAACCGCCGGAGGTGGCCATGGAGCAGTTGCTGGCGCTCTATCCGCAGATGAGTACTGCCGAGCTGACGCAGCTGACCTCGCAGGCGCTGTTTACCATGGACGTCTGGGGGCGGCTCAATGAGTGATGTCGATTTGGGGTACGCCATCGGGCTGAAGCCGGCGGAGGCCATCAACTATTTTCAGGCAAAGAACTTCACCCTCGGCTTCAACTGGCACGACGTTGAGGCCGAGAGCCATGCTTGCGGCTTCACTGTGGCCGGCATCATGAAGATGGATGTGCTGGGCACCATCCACCAGAGTCTGCAGGCGGCGCTGGAGAGCGGCCAAAGCCAGGCGAGCTGGGAGAAGACCGTGCAGCCGGTGCTGGAGCAAAAAGGCTGGATGGGCAGCGGCCTCAAGGCTGACGAGGACGGCGTGCTGGAAGGCAAGCAGCTGATGCCGTATCGGCTGGACACAATATTCCGCACCAACATGCAATCGGCCTACATGGCCGGTCAGTATCAGCAGCAGGTGGCTAACGTCAGTTTTCGTCCGTACTGGGAGTATGTGGCGGTGATGGACAACCGCACCCGGCCGGCGCACGCTGCACTCAACGGCCAGACGTTCCGCTGGGATGACCCGTTCTGGGATGCGTGCTACCCGCCGAACGGTTACCGTTGCCGCTGCCGCGTGCGTACCCGCTCAGAGGCGGACATGAAAGACCATCCCGTCGGCGTGCTGTCGAGCGAGGGGCGGATGCAGGTAGTGCAGCAGCCCTGGGGTACCGACGGCACGACCCGGCCGGTGATGGCCTACAAGGACCCCAAGACCGGCAAGTTGTTTGCGCCTGACCCCGGTTTTGGCCACAACGCCGGTCGCACCTACCTCAGCAGCCTGGGACAGAACCTGCTGGAGAAAGCCACAGTGGCCGAGCCTCAGCTGGCGGCCCGCGCCCTGCGCGAAACGCTGGAAGAGCCGATGCTGCGTCAGCATATCGGCCGCGACGTGACGCGTTGGCAGCAGCAGATTGCGCAGCACCCTGAGTTTGCCGCCGATCGGCGCTACGTTGGCGGGCTGTCGCCGCAATTGCTGGATGCGCTGCCGTCGCGCCAGGGCAAATCGTCATCGGCGACCATTGCCCTGATGGGGCAGCAAGTGGCGGAGACACCGGCGGAAGCGCAGCCTGACTGGGCGCAGTTGCCGGACCTGTTGTACTCCCCGGATGTGGTGGTCTGGGATGCGGCGGCGCAGCTGCTCCACTACGCTATGGACAGCGAAACGGACGCGCACGTGGCCACCGTTAGCCTGGCGGACGGTCAGCCACAGGTGGTGAAGTCTGGCCCGCTGGGTGCGACTACGCGGGCGCAACTGACCGGCTTGCCGGTCTTGTCGGGAGGGNGGAAATGATTGAGATCAAGGTAGATGTCGCCGATCTGCAGCGGCGCATGGCTCACATGTTAGACTGGCTCGCGCACCGCGAGCCGCTGATGCGGGATGTAGCGGCACAGCTGCATGAGGCCGTAAATGAGAACTTTGCCCAGCAGGGGCGACCGGCCTGGTTGGGACTAAAGCGCATAGAATGGAAAGGCGTCAATGATAAGCACAAAATCCTGCAGCTTTCCGGGCGACTTATCAGCAGCATTGTTGAGCGCAGCGATAATGACTCGGCCACCGTGGGTACGAATGTGGAGTATGCGGCTATCCATCAGTTTGGCGGAGATATTAAGAAAGCAGAGCGGCAGCATTCCTTGTATTTTAAACGCAACAAAAATACGGGGGCATTGAAGATGTCGAAAAAACGTTATGCCGATGCACGCATAGATGCCACCATTGGTGCGCACACCTTCACCATGCCTGCACGCCCCTTCCTGGCGCTGACCGACAGCGACGAAGAGAAGATCGCCACCACCGTCTCCGAATACCTGTTTAAGTCCCTGTTGTAGCCATTATTCTAAAACGCGCTGTATCGCTCACAGTGCGTTTTTCTCATTTTGTGGTAGGGTTGTTTGCCTGTTACCCCGCTGAGAAAATTTAAACGGGTTTTAAACGCCTTCCTGCGCGTGTTGCTATCACCTTTCCGTTAGTTGTATCAATTCCTTTGCCATAACCTGATTTGCCCCTCACCGCGTTCCACTCTTCCGTTATATGTTGCCTCGCCATACTGGCCGCATGAAAACGACCCGTATCGCCTATTGCTCACAAGAAATCACCGGCACCGGCAATGAGTTCATGCTCTTCCCAGCCGGTGAGTTTCGTGCCATCGACGGTCGCCCGGCGGAGTGTAAAAGCTGGGTGATGAACGCTGCTCTGGCGCAGCGGTTGATTGCCCAGGCGAAGGCCCGCAACGTCGATTACGTCACCGACTACGAACACCAGACCCTACGTGCCAAAGAGAACGGCCAGCCTGCACCGGCATCGGGCTGGTTCCATGACCTGGAGTGGCGCGAAGGCGTCGGCCTGTTTGCGGTCAACGTCACCTGGACGGCGGCGGCGGCAGCGATGATTGCCGGCCAGGAATACCGCTATATCTCGCCCGTTTTTACCTACGACAAACACGGCAACGTGACCGGTCTGCTGCATGCCGCACTGACCAACACCCCCGCGCTCGATGACATGGAGGCCGTGCTGCTTGCGGCCGCATCCCTGTTAATGAGCGCACCAACAGAGGAAGCACCAATGGATGATGATTTGTTAGAGCGCCTGCAATGGCTGCTCAACCTGCCGGTGGGGTCGACGATTGCCGACATCATCGCACAGCTCGACAAAATCAAGTCTCAACTGGGCACGGCCGCCGCCGGCTTTAGCCTGGAAACCTACCTGCAGAAGAGTACCGACAGCATCGCGGCATTGAGTCAGCGAATTGATGCCCTGAGCAAACAGGCACCGACCGTGGATTTGAGTCAGTACGTGCCGGTGTCGGTGCTCAATGAGACCGTTGACGACCTGCGCGGGCAGATTGCTGCGCTCTCAAGCCAGCAGCAAGGCGACGAGCTGGAGACGCTGATCACCGCCGCGCTCTCCGACGGTCGCATCGTCGGTAAAGGCATGGAGAGCTGGCTGCGCGATTTGGGCAAGACCAACCCGGCAGCGGCGAAAAGCTATCTCGACACCGCCAAACCCATTGCGGCGCTGACGCAAATGCAAACCACCACGACAACCATTCGCCGCGAACCAGACAGCGAAGACGCGCCGTCCAACCTGGACGCCGATGTCCTGGCCGTCTGCAGCCAGTTCAGCAGTTTTGGTGTTGACCCGGCCAAGGTCTCTCTGGAAGCGGACAAATTAGGCAAACCACAAGGGGCTTAACCATGACGGCAACCACCAACGATCGCAATACCCCCTCCCGCATGGGCGACATCGTGGCCTTCAAGGTCGCCGCCGGTGAGCTTATCCCCGCCGGCACCATGGTCTGCATCAATGCCGCCGGCTTCGCGGTCAGTGGCAAGCTGGCGGCAGACCTGGTCTACGTCGGGCGCGCCAATGAACGTGTCGACAACACCACCGGACAGGATGGCGAAGTCCTGATTGAAGTTCAGCGGGGCCGGATGTTTGCCTGGGCGAACGACGGCACGGTCACGCAGGCCGAGGTCGGCAAAAAGGTCTATATCGCGGACAACCAGACCGTGCAGAAAGCGGATGCGGGGGCCTCCTCCGCCGGCTACTGCGTATTGATTAATGACGATGGCGTCTGGACTCAGAGCTTTTAAGGAGCAGTAACATGATTGTAAACCGCAGGAACCTTGACCTGGCGTTTGTGAACCTTCGCACCATTTTCAACAACGCCTTCAGCACCGCCGAGACCCAGTGGCAGAACGTCGCCATGCTGGTCCCGTCGACCACCGGCACGGAAGATTACGCCTGGCTGTCTGATTTTCCGCGTATGCGCGAATGGATTGGCGAAAAGACGCTGCGCTCGCTGGCCGCGTTCAACTACTCGCTGAAAAACCGCGACTTTGAAGCCACGGTGGAAGTTGACCGCAACGACATCAAAGACGATCGCCTGGGCATTTACGGCATCAAGGCGCAATCCGCCGGTCAGTCCGCCGCGCTCTGGCCGGACGAGCTGGTGTTCGAGCTGGTGAACAAGGCCTTCGAGACCCGCTGCTTTGATGGGCAGTACTTCTTTGATGCCGATCACCTGGTCGCCGGCAAGTCGGTGTCCAACATGTTCACCAAGCCCCTGTCGATTGCCTCCCAGGCCGAAGCGCGCGCCTCGTTCGGCGCGGCGCGTACCGCCATGCGTAAATTCAAAAACGACGAAGGCCAGCCGCTGAAGGTCAATCCTAACGTGCTGCTGGTGCCGCCGGCGCTGGAAGACATCGCCAACACGCTGATGACCACCGACCGCCTGGAGGACGGCAAGCCGAACCTCTACAAGAATGCGGCCAAAGTGGTCGTGAGCGATGAGCTGCTGTCCGATACCGCCTGGTATCTGCTGGACACCACCAAGCCGGTGAAGCCGTTCATCTTCCAGGAGCGTGAGAAGCCGGAGTTCGTGCAGCAGACCAGCATGGACTCGGACGCGGTGTTCCTGACCAAGAAATTCCGTTTCGGCTGTGAGGCCCGTGGCGAGTCCGGCTTCGGTTTCTGGCAGCTGGCCTTTGGTTCAACCGGAGACAATAGCTGATGCCTGTACGTATTACCGCTAAAGCCGAGGGGTTTCGCCGCTGCGGCATCGAGCACGCCTGCAAGCCCGTCACCTGGCCGGATGACCGCTTTACCCCGCAGCAGCTTAAACAGCTGCAGGCGGAGTCGATGCTGATTGTCGAGGTGATTGGCCCTGATGTGGTCATTCAACCCTTGGCACTCGCTGTCCATCTTCCTGACACGGCAGACGGCCTGCAGAGCCTCTATGACGAGGTGAAACAGCGCTTGCTGGCGTTGGGCGCTGAACCGGAGCCGGTGCCCACGCTGGAAAGCCTGATTGAACAGGCAGACTTTGCCACCCTGCAGGGCCTGCGTCATACCCTCAATGCTCACCTGGTCGGCAGTGGYGAGGTGCCGGAGCTGCTGGCGCTACGAGACGACATCAACCAAGAGTTGCAGGCGCTGGGGTACAGCGACCCGGCCACGCCGGCAACGTCGACCGATGCTGCCGGCGCTGATACGGGCGAGCCAGGTACTGGCGATGGCGCAGCGGCAGGCGGGAGCGATGCCGGCGGTGCCGACAGCGCCGAGGCAACGCCGCCGGCGTCTGTTAAACCGGTTTCAACGACCGGTAAAACCGGTCGTAAAGGCAAGTAACGGGAATCGGCATGGGATACGCAACCTATCAGGATATGGTCGACAGCTTCGGGGAGCGCGAGGTGCGCCTGCTCAGCGATCGGGACAACCTGGGGCAACCCAACCCGCTGGTGATTGAGGAGGGGCTGCTGCGCGCTGACGGCGAAATCGACGGCTATCTGGCCGGGCGCTACACCCTGCCGCTGCGCGACGTGCCGCGCGTGTTGATTGGTATCGCGTGNGACATTGCGCGCTATCGCCTGACCGGCACCGAGCGCCAGGAGAGCGAGGTTATTCTGGAACGCTACCGCTTTGCCATCCGCTACCTGGAGAAGGTAGCGGCCGGTTTGGTGACGCTTGGCACCGGGGTGACCACCGGCACGGTGGTTGAGTCCGCCGACACCAGCGTGCAATACAGTGTCGGCGCACCGCGTCGGTTCTCCCGCAACGATACCGACGGAGGGGCGT
>NZ_JVEL01000640.1:0-8596 GCF_001076875.1 Serratia sp. 506_PEND | reverse complement strand
ACCGTCAAATTTTGACGCTCTGCAGAAGGGGGCCTTAATGGGGGCCTCAATGTTTATGGAACCAGATAAAAATCATAGCAATCAATGGATTTACAAAACAAAATTCATTCCGAGTCCGGGCACCAATATTCATAAGGCCTCGCTGCAAAGCGGGGCTTTTTCCTTTCTTAGCTACGGTAGATTTCTGGTCGTTGCAACACGTTATTTGTTTGCTGGATTTCTCGCCATTTTCGCAGATGCTCGTTACTTTTAGACACCTCCACACCCTCTGACGTGCCTCTTCCTTACCCCACTGCTACGGTCTTTCTACGGTCCTCTACGGTTCCTTTCTCTAAGATTATTCATAATGAAGCAGAGAATACGGGGGAAAACGGGGGAATTATCATTTCTCCTTAATCCGCTGGTCTTAACGTGATTTTGTCGTGGGGAATAAGGTGGGGAAACACCCAATAGCAAGCGGGGAAATTTGGCAGCATACACCCTCCACCATTCACATGCGGATCTTCACCAGTCCGTCCACCCGCAACAAGCTCTTCTTTCCCTTTCACTTCTTACCGTTTTCAGAATCCCCCGTTCTCCACGCCATCATGTAATGATTTATCTATAGTAATACTACTTGAGCTAAACGCTCTGGAGTGTTAACACTAATTGTCCGTTCTGAGCAGCGGGTTCAACGAACCAATACAGCGCTTGTGCTTAATCAACGTGGAGCAGGTCACACACTCTAACTATCAGCAATGCCCGCTCTTGGCACAAAGCGAGTAAGTTAACTGAGCAGAAGGTCCACTGTGAGCGACAAGCGGAAATTAACATATCTGTTAAAGTGGCAAAATTTAGTTATCCACCGCATCAAACTAATTCAAGGAAAGATTGACCATGCCTAGTCAGTTTTTAAAAACCATTCTTCATAACAAAATTCAGCAAGCATATGACAATGCAGAGGCTGTTTCTGACATATCCCATACTACTGTCAAAGGCACATTCAGAGAGAGTTTTCTCATTCCGATTATTAAATCACTACTACCATCTCATTTTGGTATCGGCTCAGGCCAGATTGTTGATAAATGGGATAGATTTTCACCACAGGCAGACATCATCATTTATGACAAAAGGAAAATACCACCAATCATTGAACAGAATGGGTTAGGTGTCTACTTCATAGATTCCGTACATAGAGCAATCGAAATCAAGAGCGACCTAAATACAGAGGGGATGCATCAAACTTTAAACCTTGCATGGTCACTACATCCTGACAACCCACAAGGATTAAAAACGGCTAAAAAAGGGAATCTTGAAGATGGAAAATCTAACTACCCTATGGTTAGTTGCTTCAGTTATAAGCAATCTATAACAGATTTGGATAATGCGCTGTCAAAATGGGGTGTCACAGAAAATATACCAAGTGTGATGTTCTGCTTGCCAGATACTGGTTTTTATATGTATTCCCCTCAATCAAAGAAATATAATAAATTCCCTGCGAATGGTAAAGTTGAGACCACTGCTACATATCTCACCCTGTTCTTGAATTGTATTGAAGATGAAGCAACTTCCAGAGGCGACTACTCCTTACTTGAATGGCTTTTGAATTAAATATTCCCTAGTCTTCTGAGGCTGACTTGATGTTGGCCTTTCTTCAACGCACATATTTAAGTGATTAGACACTCTTTTATATTCCGCGCCAAACGGACATTTCTAACTGAACGTTACATGTAATCCTGGGGGCAGGTCATGAGCAATGCACACTCGTTTCAAATTTAGACAACGAGATGTGCATGAAGATTATTTAGAAGCAGTGTAAGCACTTTAGTTCATAAAGGGTTGCACCGGGACGACTACACCAAACTTTTCCAATTGCAAGAATTTAGAACCAAAAATTTGGGCAGGAATTTTGCGCTGAAGTAAGGCAAAAAAGTTTTCATCATGCGTTGAGATAATAATTTGCTTATCAAATTGAATACATATACTTCTTAAAAGATCTATCGTAGAAAGTATGTTAATCGAATCCATTGACTGGATTGGATCGTCAATCATAACAACATTGATGGGATTGCCCTCATCATCTTTCGCATGAAGTGCGCTAGCTAAAAATACACTTAAACTTAGAATATTCGTTTGAGCCGCACTGAAATAAAGTATTGGCGAAATTTGCTCTCCAACCTCATCACTAACCACAATATTTAAGCCTGGCTTATCAGAATCAAAGTCTGCCTTAAACTCTACTTTTTTAAAGGCAGGATGTGGATCTATTTTCTTATAAATAGAATTAATAAGGTCTTCATAGAAGAAATTATTGATAAGAAGTTTTAGTCTATCCACTATTGCAGCTCTTTCTGCGTTCAAAGTAGTGTCGACTCTTTCACGCTGTTTTATTAACATCTGTTCAGCCATTAAATCTTTCTGAAGCGCTGTATGTTTAATATATGGCTCAAACGAACTCATAAGCTCTATGAGTAAATTAATATTATTTGAAAGCATATCAAATTCTTTCGTACGAAGATGACAATCCTGAACTTTAGCGATTATGAGCTCTTTGACTTTTTCAAGACTGTACTCAGGACGGATAATAATAAGGTCAGATAAACTCTCATAAAACGTGTTAATTACTGATTGAGAGCGGGCAACACTTATTTCTAAAGCTTCTTTTTGCAGCCTCAACTGAACAAAATCCACCCACATGCCATCACTTAACATTTTTTGCTGTAAAACATTACATTGTTCAGTTATAAACTCAATAGTGGCTTTACACTTATTTATTTCCGCCTCAATCTCTAGTTTCCTTTTTTCAGTGTGCTTTTTGAGGGATGAAGACGAAATCGCATTTTCATTTAAGTATTTATGAACTGTAATGTAGATATTTTCGCTGAAGATACATTCCATCTCCGAAGCTATTTTTTGCTGCGCAGAGTCTTTTTCTTTGAGTGATTCATTAAGCATTTCAACCTGAGGGGTAATTAATGCTTTTCCTTGTAGGAACTTTGAGCTTTTGATTGAAAGCTCACCAATTTCTTTTTCAATTCGGGAGACCAGCTCATCATGTGAAAGTTCCCAAACTAAACTTTCTAACTCTGTGGTCCGTTTCTCAAGAGTTTTTAACTCTGCTTCTATTGTATATATCTCTCTACCTGCAATAGTAAGTCTCTCGTCAGTCTCACTCAATTCCTTGTTTATGTTAATAATCAACTTAGCCTTTGAATCAATTGCGCACTGAGTAATATCCTGAATTGATTGAAGAATTTCTTTCTGGCGTGCAGTGAAAAATAAAAGCTGTTTAGAATTCTCCTCACTTAATTCTGATAAAAGGTTCTGGCCCTTAATTTTATCCAGTAAGCCGTCCGCAGATGGGTGAGGAGTTGTACATAAAGGACAGATGCTGGATGGTCGTACACTAAGATAGTCAATTCCAATGGCAATCAGTCGTTCATGCAATTCCATCTGCTCAGACAATGCTTTTTGAGTAACATGCACAGCCTGAATTTGTGATTCAAGCACATCGAACTCGGCGTAACATCTCGTCAGTTGTTCAACTTTTGTAGGTTCTAAAAGCAAGGCCCCTAGATTTCCGTTTGATAATGAGGTGCCATTAACATTGAGTTCAGAAAGCCTAGTAAGCTCACGATTCAACTCCTCAAGTCTAGACTTATCTATCTGAATAGAAATTTCTTTTTTTGATATTTGCTGTGTTAAGTTACTTACTCGATCCCTGTTATTTGAGAGCTCCATATATACTAGCCCGGCGTTATCAACGGTCTTCCTAAGTATAGCGACCCTATCATCTACAGCCTTAAGCTCCATATTCAATTGATTAATTGTTGTTTCAAAACCTGCAAGCTGCGCACAGATCTTAGTGCGCTCTTCAGAAATTATCTTTTGGCTAGTAGCTAACTCGAGAATATGTGACTCAATTTTTAAAAAATCTTCAATACAATCAATTATTTCTATAATACGAGTCATATGCGTGTGTGTGATTTTCTGATCTTCTGCACATTTTTCGTATGAATCCAAAAGTGATTGGTACTTATCAGCGTCGGCCACTCCTTTCACTAATTTAGCAAGATGTGAGTTCTGCTCTGCTAAACTGCGGACATGTAATTCAGTTTCAGATATTTTTAGAAGTCTGTCTTCCAGTGCTTCCACCGTTCGATTGTTCGTTAAACGTGATGAGTCGAGCTCATGGCGTCGCGATATAAGATTAGCATTAAGAGCATATTCATGCTGAGATGAAAAACTCTCATCAGGTAACTGAATATTCTCACCCAACTTATTCAATTCAGTAGCAATAGAATTGAATTTTTGGAAAATTGAAGCATCTATTGGTTTTTTTAATTGTTCAAGAATAGACTCTCTCTTTTTATTGAGATTATTCAACTCAATCTTATTATCATTTATGAGTACTGATAACTCTTTACGGGCAATTTCAATATCTCCACCGAAACTTTCCATAAATTTCGCATAGCGTTCTTGCGGTTTGGCTTCTCGAAGAAATCTATCAATTTCATCTTGACTTAGAATTACTTGTCGGAAAAAATCATTTTCTCTTTGACTATTATCTCCGAATCGCAAATCACGCCCGTTAGATCTAATTTTGGGTAGTTTACGCTCAAAAGGGAGTGGTCGGGTGGTTGTTACCACTACCTTCGTGCGTATATTTTTATCTACATATTTATTACGTAAAATTTCTTGCCCAACATTATCGTCCTTTGTGATTTTGGCAGCGTTCTCATAATTAGATTTATTATATTCTCCGCCAAGTCTTGCCATGTGATTGGTAATTGCCCATTCAACAGCATCGTAGAAAGAGCTTTTACCAAAACCATTAGGAGCATAGATCGCAACAAAATTTGCAGCAACATCTCCATCATTCGTGAAATCAAACGTGCCATCTGACCTAGATTTGTAGGCACGAAATGCTTCAATCTCAACTTTTTTAATTTTCATTTTTGTTCAAAAATTTAATTATTTCATTGACCATGGAGGCGCGGATTTCTCTGGACTCATTCTTTGAATCTAATGGAGCACCACGAACGTATTTTTCTAAAGACAATAAAGCCTCTTTTGACTCATTGACTCTCGGATCAAGTCTTAAGTCTGTTCCCAATAAATATTTTTGCAACTCAGTGACTAACTGAACAGAGGTGGGGACACCTGAGAATTTATCAATAATAATCTTGCGAGCAGCAAACTTATTGTTTTCTATTTCATATTTATCCCATACAGGAAAAACATCAGTTGTCAAAAAAACAATATACATATTCCAAGATGCTAAGTCACCCGATGGTTGATAGTGAACAGAAACCACATTTTGAATAGTACGCCAATTCTCCAAAATCTCGGCTGAAGTCTCACATACACATACTATACAGGAAATAAAAGAAAGTGGATCATCTGAGCAATACATGTGAAATCTGATTTTATCATATTTCACACTTAAAACACTCAGATCAACTTCCTTACTTAATAATTTCATTAAGCTTCTCCTTAAATAACTGCAATTGTGGTACACCTGCTGGAACTACTAGATATTCATCCTCACTGTCTATTACGCAGCTTTTGCGGAGTCCCTCCAGATGAGTTAATTTGAAGCTTGTATAAATAGAACTTTCAACTTCATCGATAGCAAATGGCCCCTGGTTTGGCACTACCGCTATATTACTTATTACATTTTTAAGTCGAAAGTTCGGAGGCAAGACACTTGCAGCAGCATCAGGTGATGCAACGATTAAAGTTCCATCCTTATCTAAAAGTTTTCGTGCCGTTTTGAGTAGTTCTTCCAAACGGCTAATCCAGTTCGCACCATCACTGGTATATAACAGCCGCCGCTTTCGCTCCAAACTTTTTAGATATACATCATCCACAATACCTACATTATCTATCACAGAGCAAATAACTAAAAATTCAAAATAAGAAATCCATAACTCTTTGTTGCTGAGCTCATTAGGAGTTTTAGGCTCCATCAAAAGCTGCAATCCATATTGCCCCATAATTTTATAAGGCGGAGACATCCCACTAGCTATAAGCGATGCGGAAAGGGTTTCTAACGCGTCTTTAAGATTACGAACATTATTTTGATCAATAACATTAAATTTAAATATTTTGTCTTGTATTCGAGAAAAGCATTCCAAATGGGCAGGAATCATCGGTGCACTATTGTATGCTCTTATTATTTCATCAAACTTTGCTAAGCTATGGCATTGCACTCGGCCAAACTGTTGTTCCTCTTCAGTGCCATCCATCCTGAACTCAACACCAACAAGAAATGTATTTCTACCAACTATGTGATATACACCTCCACCTGACATCCCCTTTATCGTGGCTAAGCCAGGTACACCATCAATAGTGAAAATGACAAGCTCATCGACCACGCTAGTCATATGCCCATCATAATATTTTATAGGATCCGAACTCCTTCTTTCAGTATTTGGAAATCCTACTAATGCAAGCTCAGCCCGAGGAGGCAACGTCGAAGCAGTAAAACAACTTTGTGTAACTTCTGGTTGATATTCAATTTTTAAAATTGCGAAGTCATAATGGGATTCGTTCACCTTTTTAATATCTGGATATAGGAGCACAGCCAATACTTTAAGTTTATTGCCATTGTGATCGGTAACTTCGATATTATCGAGGGTGTCACGAATAACATGGTATGCAGTCAGTACATAAGTGTAATCCAGTATCATTGCATTGACCAATACACCACTGCCACCATTAACCATGACGCAATGGGACTGCATTATTTCGTAAACTGTCATGTTAGAATTTAATCTCATCACCTAGCACTTTTAGACGAGAAGAATAGCTCTCAGTTTCATGCGCTAAAAGCAGCGGAGCAATCACATTGCTGTAATTAAAATAAACATCACCATCTGTTTCCTTTAAGATCCTCGCAATAGTTCTTTTATTAGGAAGACCATGCTTCAAACCATTGGTTGAAATAACAAAACATGGAGAATCTAGTATTGAAAGAAATTCGTTGCTTGTGTTGTATTGGCTACCATGATGCGAAACTTTAACCAGATCCAGCTTCAACTTGTTCATTTCGCTATATCCCAATGCTCTTAAATTTTTTGTAACAACTTGGTCACTGGCGTCTCCTAAAAAAAGCATTTTTTTGTCATCTGCTTCCAGTAAAAATGCAATTGAGCTTCCATTATAAATAGATGGGTCAGATTCAAATCTATCATCTGCCCAAATTTCGCCCAATGAATAGTGATAATCATTCTCATGTGAAGAAGTATCAGCTGAACTTACTTCCGTTGGCCACTTATGCAAAAGCTGTTCGAGTTGTCTTCGTTCAGGTGACAGTGCTGTTAATGTAATCGGGCCTACTTTATAGATTTGCCCTGCCATAATGAGCGGTGCTCGCGCACAACCGATTTCATCAAGTAATGCCTCAAATTCTTGCCCCTGCTTAACGCTAGTTTCAGAGGAAACTTCCTGCAAGAAAATATTATTTTCACAAATTTCAGGCACATTAAAATGATGTGTGATTAACCTCGAAGAATTGAACCAGATCGATTTAACCATCTGACGCAGATAGTTTGGACTCTCGAATGCCTTGATAAAACCATTTATGTGATCATCATCAATGTGGGTCAGGATAGCAAGATCAATGTTTTGCCCCTTTCCTTTCAGATCATCAAGAGCATTACTCAATGCTCCAGAATAGCGCTGCCTAATGCCATACCTGAATGTCGTCGCAGGCCCCCCATCAATGAGCAAGTTGAGAGTGCCTGAACTGCTTTCATGACTCACCAAAATGCAATCGCCATGGTTAGCTTTAAGAATTCGTACGATGATCCCCATCAGGATTTGTCTTCCTTACCAGTGAGCTCTTTCCCATATGAAGATTTTACCATTTAGAAACAATCTTAAGGTTGATCAAAGATGATTTTTTTCAAACAATTTCATACTTTCAATGATGTTATCTACATTAGTGAAATGCATCACGAAAATTTAAACTTTTACTTAAAAAACATAAAGTTATCACTTCTTATATTTTAATAACACTATGCTTTTGTAAGTATCCCAGCAAAACGAACCATTCACTTTTAGAGATCTTCCGACATACTGATTATGTCCTCTGAGGAGATCGCCATGCGTAAAGCCCGATTCACCGAACACCAGATCATTACCGTTCTGAAGTCCGTCGAAACCGGACGTACCGTCAAGGATGTCTGCCGTGAAGCCGGTATATCTGAAGCCTCGTACTACAACTGGAAAGCAAAGTATGGCGGTATGGAAGCCTCTGATATCAAAAAGATGAAAGACCTGGAGGATGAAAACCGACGCCTCAAACAGATGTTTGCTGATCTCAGCCTTGAGTGCCGGGCACTTAAAGACGTCATCGAAAAAAAGCTTTAAAACCAGCGATAAAGCGTGAACTTGTCAGCTATCTGACGGCGCAATTTGCCATGAGTTTACGCCAGGCCTGCAGGACGTTATCGCTGAGCAGGACGGTATATTTTTATCAGCCCGATGCCCGGCGTGATGAACCGGTGATCCATGCGCTGGCTGAACTGGCAGAACGCTATCCGCGCTACGGTTTTAAGAAGTTTTTCCAGCTGCTGCGCAGGCAGGGCAATACCTGGAACCATAAACG
>NZ_JVEL01000639.1:0-10193 GCF_001076875.1 Serratia sp. 506_PEND | reverse complement strand
TTCTGGTGTGCAAGCTGCTGATCAAGGGCACGGAAGAGTGACCTTCACTGGCTCTATTATTGATGCACCTTGCTCTATTGCTCCGGAGTCTATTGATCAGACTGTTGAGTTGGGGCAGATCTCTAAGGTTGCTTTGCTCAATGGAGGGAAATCTACCCCGCGTAACTTCTCGATAGACCTGGAGAACTGCACGTTCGGCTCACCTGCAACCAAAAATAAGGTGCAGGTAACCTTTACGGGTATGGAATCTGCGGCTAAAGATGGCCTGCTGGGGATTACCGGTACGGCTAAAGGCGCCAGTGTAGCCATCACTCAGGCTGATGGTGAAATTATCAAATTGGGCCAGCCAACTAAAGAGCAAGTATTGCAGGACGGTAACAACACGCTGAGCTTCGCCGCTTACATGCAGGGCGATACTGCTTCTTCCGCGTCTATTACTGAAGGTGAATTCCAGGCGGTGGCCGATTTTACTCTGGCTTATAACTAAAAGCTCACTCCACATAAAGTAAGTGTTTTCTCTGTATGTGTGTATATGCATGCGGTATCCCCGCATGCCTTTTTGACAATATTACAAAGCATGGAGCACGTTTTATGAGGGTGCATAATACCGTTATTATAGTGGTTTCTTGCCTGTTTTCCTTTCCAGTGGTCTCTGTTTTAGCCGATGAGCACATTGCCGGATGGGGGCGGGTAAATATGCAAGGGTCCATTATAGATACCGCTTGTGCTATTGCCGTTAACAGCCAAGAACAAACCATAGATATGGGGGTTTTACCCTTATCCGATATTATTCGTGATGGGCAGGGCCGCAACCAGCCTTTTTCCATTGATTTGGTTAACTGCATCACTGAACGCCCTGGAAAGGAAGGTTGGAAGAAATTTCAGGTTACTTTTGATGGTGAAGCTCATGGCGGGTTATTTGGTGTAAACGGGGATGCTTCCGGTGTGGCACTGCAAATCGTCGATACCCAGGGTAATGTCGCAATACCGGGCAAAGCTATGCCGTCAATGGATATTACTCCCGGTGACAGTCAATTGAATTACGCCATGAGATTGGTGGCCAATAATCATGCGTTAAAAGCGGGTGATTATTTATCATCTATCCGATTTAAGTTGGAATATTTTTAGTTTCCTTCTGGAAGAGCGCTGTTTTTCGCCTCGCGCAATGGATTTATTTATACTAATAAGGTAATGGCATGGAGTTTTCTTCGCTTGGAAAAATTGCGCCTCTGCATTCGTTAGGATTGTTTATTTCCCTTGCTCTGGGTACTTCAGTGATAAGCGCTCATGCTGCCGATAATATTCAGTTCAATACCGATGTGCTGGATGTCAACGATCGGAAAAACATCGATCTGAGCCAATTCTCGCGCAGTGGCTACATTATGCCGGGGACCTACGGCATGGTGGTGCACGTTAATAAGAATGACTTGCAGGAGCAACAGATCGCATTTTATGCGCCGGAGAGTGACCCAAATGGCAGTCGCGCCTGCTTAAGCCCCGCATTGGTAGAACAGCTGGGGTTTAAGCCTGGCGTCCTGAAAGATCTGACCTGGTGGCGCGAGGGAGAGTGTCTTAACGAGACCAGCGTACAGGGAATGGAAGTGCGTGGCGATCTGCCTACGTCCTCTCTTTACCTGAGCATTCCTCAGGCTTATCTGGAGTACAGCGACGAGAACTGGGATCCGCCGTCTCGCTGGGATGAGGGCATTCCGGGGTTGCTCTTCGATTACAACGTCAATGCGCGTAGCCAGCATCAGCAGCGGGACGGATCGCGCGGTTATAGCCTCAGCGGCAACGGTACAGCGGGCGCCAACCTGGGCGCATGGCGCCTGCGCGCCGATTGGCAGGCGAATCTTGACCATCAGACGGGGAGCGGGCAACCGACCAATAAACAGCTGGACTGGAGCCGGTATTACGCCTATCGGGCAATACCGGCGCTGCGCTCGAAGCTGACGCTGGGTGAAAACTACCTGGACTCAGGCATGTTCGACAGCTTCCGTTTTACGGGGGCGAGCCTGGTGTCGGACGACAGCATGCTTCCCCCTAATCTGCGCGGCTATGCGCCGGAAGTGGTGGGAGTAGCGAAAACCAACGCTAAAGTCACCATCAGCCAGCAGGGACGTGTGCTGTCCGAGACCACGGTTGCCGCAGGGCCATTCCGCATTCAGGACATCAACGATGCGGTCAGCGGTGAGCTGAACGTACGGGTGGATGAGCAGGATGGTGGCGTGCAGGAGTTCGTGGTGAACACCGCGAACATCCCGTACCTGACGCGGCCAGGTTCGGTGCGCTTCAAGCTGGCGACGGGTAAACCATCAGACTGGCAGCACCATTCTCGCGGCCCGCTGTTCGGCACCGGCGAGTTTTCCTGGGGAGTGAGCAACGGCTGGTCGCTGTACGGCGGTGCGCTGGCGGGCGGCGACTACAACGCGCTGTCACTGGGTATTGGCCGTGACCTGATGGCGTTGGGGGCACTGTCGTTTGATGCCACCCAGTCGCGGGCGCGGTTGCCACAGGAAGACGGCACGCTCAGCGGCGGCTCCTATCGGCTCAGTTACTCAAAGAACTTCGACGAATACGACAGCCAGGTGACCTTTGCTGGCTATCGCTTCTCGGAACAGGACTTTATGAGCATGAGCGAGTATCTGGACGCGCGTTATTACGGCACCCGAACGGGGAATGGCAAGGAGATGTACACCATTACCTTCAACAAGCACTTCCGCGACTGGGGGCTGAGTACCTATCTCAATTACAGCCACGAGACGTATTGGGACCGACCGGCCAACGACCGTTACAACCTGACGCTGTCGCGTTATTTCGACGTGGGCCGGTTCCGCAACCTGAGCCTGTCGCTGTCGGCGTACCGTAATGAATACAACGGGACGAAAGACGATGGGGCCTACCTTTCACTGTCGATGCCGTGGGGGGATAACTCAACGGTGAGCTACAACACCACGGTGAACCGCGACGACACCACGCATCAAGTGGGGTATTACGACCGGATTGATGAGCACAACAACTACCAGTTGCGGGCCGGCAATTCGCGCAGTGGGGTGAATGTGAACGGGTATTACAACCTTGAAGGTGATAAGGCGCGCATGAGCGCTAACGCCAGTTATCAGGAAAACCGTTACAGCGCCTTCGGGATGTCGATGCAGGGCGGCATGACGATGACGGCGAATGGCGGGGCGCTGCATCGGGCCGGGATGCCGGGCGGCACCCGCATGCTGATTGACACACAGGGGGTAGCGGACGTGCCGGTGCGGGGCTATGGCAGCACCACCAACACCAATGCCTGGGGCAAGGCGGTCATCGGGGACGTGAACAGCTATTACCGCAACAAGGCGAGTATTGATGTGAACAAGCTCGGTGATAACGCCGAAGCCACGAAGTCGGTGGTGCAGGCCACGCTCACCGAAGGCGCTATCGGTTACCGCCAGTTCGACGTGATTGCCGGCGAGAAGGCAATGGCGGTCATCAAACTGGCCGACGGCAGTGAACCCCCATTTGGCGCCACGGTGATGAACGCCCGTAAGCAGGAGACGGGCATCGTCAATGACGGCGGCAATGTTTATCTGAGCGGCATTAACGCCGGCGATGCCATGACGGTGAATTGGAACGGCGGCGCGCAGTGTGAAGTGCGCATGCCAACGCCTCTGCCGGCTGACATGCTGATGAATACGCTGCTGTTGCCGTGTCATCCGCTGGGGGCGCACACCGAGCCTGAAGCGCGGACGCAGGGTGCGCCACTGTCAGTGGTTGCACCTGAGCAGGTGCAGGCTTCGTAACCGTCGCGCCGAGGGATAACACGACGTGCAGATTTAATCCAAATTCTATGAGGGCCGCTATGGCCGGGAATGAAAACATGCGAAAGAGCGAATTGAACATGAAACAACATCACGAAGGCCACCCGGTCGCGTCCGTGCGGAAAAAGGCCATGACGGCGGCGGCAGTGGCCGGCGCCCTGCTCGCGGCATTGCTGGCCCAGCAGGCCCAGGCGGCGATAGCGCTGGACCGCACGCGGATTATTTTCGATGGCAGCCAAAAATCGGTGAGCCTGAGCGTCAGCAACCAAAACAAGCAGCTGCCTTACTTGGCGCAGGGCTGGATTGAAGACGACAAGGGCAACAAAATCCAGAGCCCCCTCACGGTACTGCCACCGGTTCAGCGCATCGAGCCGGGCAAACCGAGCCAGGTGAAAATCCAGGCGCTGCCGGTGGCGAAGACGTTGCCGCAGGATCGCGAGACGGTCTATTACTTCAACCTGCGGGAAATCCCGCCGAAGAGCACCAAACCGAACACGCTGCAAATTGCGTTGCAGACGCGTATCAAGCTGTTCTACCGCCCGGCCGCCATTGCGATGGACAAAAATTCGCCGCCGCCGCAGGAGCAGCTGACCTTGAGCAAGCAAGGCGACAAGTATGTGGTCAACAATCCGACGGCGTATTACGTCACGCTGGTTGATGCCGCCACCAAAAAAGACGGTGCGGGGATCAAAAACTTCGAGCCGATGATGGTGCCGCCAAAGGGCAATTTGCCGTTGACGGTGAGTGTGGCTGAGGTAGGTAACAGCCCGGTGCTGACCTACGTTAACGACTACGGTGGCCGGCCGCAGCTGAGCTTCAGTTGCTCCGGCAGCACATGCACGGTGATACCGGCGAAGAAAGTGTAGCAGAGCAGGGGCGGGCGGTGCAGGCACAGCTCAAATGAAGGGAGACAAGAACATGGGCATGACACACGAGACGGGCAGACACCGATGGGGCCTATGCGGGGCGATTGATATGAAGTATTACGGCGCGTTGATCGGATTGGCGCTGATGGCTCCGATAACGCTGGGGGCAATGGTGTGGTTGTTGCCACCGGCGCAGGCGGCGGTGGACAACTGGGATGTCGAAGGCGCCAACGGAACCCTGTACGTTCACGGGGCGTTAACAGAGAGCGCCTGTCGGCTGGAGATGACCAGCGCCCACCAGGATGTCGCGCTCGGTGAGACGGGCGCGGGGCGACTGCGAACGGTTGGCGCGCGCGGCGAACCGATCCGATTCGAGCTGCGCCTGGAGGATTGTCTCCACAGCCCGGCCGGTAGCCGCGATGTGCGTACCGGTAGCCTGACCTGGGCGGATAATCAGCCGGCGGTAACGGTGAGTTTCCGTGCGACGCGTGACGCCGATAACCCGCAGTTGGTGAAGGCGCAAGGCGTCTCCGGGCTGGGGCTGCGGCTTGAAAATGCGCAGGGAGAAGACGTTCGTCTGGGCAGCAGGGGGAAGCCACTATTGCTGACTCCGGGGCAGAACACGCTGAGTTACACGATAACCCCGGAACGTACTCCTGCCGCTCTGATGGCGGGCAGCTATCGGGCTGTGGTGGATTTTCATCTGAGTTATGACTGAGGTGGCCGCAATGAATGAGATCGTAACGCTGCAGCGAACGCTGGCAGGTGTGTTGGCGGTCTTGCCGATGCTGGCATGTGCAGCCCCCTCGGCCACGGTCACCGTCAAGGTCACCGTGGTGGCGCCACCGCCCTGTGTGATAAACGATGACCGACCGATTGAAGTGGAGTTCGGTGACGTGATGACCACCCGGGTAGATGGCGATAATTACAAGATGCCGGTCAATTACACGCTGTCGTGCGCCGGGGGCACCTCGAATGCGATGAAGCTGCAGGTCAAAGGCAATGGCGCCGCGTTCGACGCGACGGTGTTGCAGACCGACAAGGCCGGGCTTGGCATCGAACTGCGCCAGGGCGACAGTAAACAGGCCGTCAACAGCTGGCTGAACTTCACCTATCCGAACAAGCCTGAACTGTGGGCCGTGCCGGTAAAACAGGCCGGCGCCACCTTGACGGGAGGCGAATTCAGCGCAGGGGCCACAATGGCCGTGGATTACCAGTAACGGGAGCGGAGCATGAGCAGAACGATAAAAGTCCTGTTGCTGGCCTGCGGCCTGATGGCGGGCATTACCCCGGCACAGGCCAAGGACGGTGAGGCGGACATGACGTTTCACGGCACCCTGATAGAGCCGCCGCCTTGCACCATCAACGACGGTAATCAGGTGGATGTCGACTTCGGCGACCGGGTGGGTATCAATAAAGTAGACGGCGAGAATTATCGGCAGGGGTTGAACTACCAAATCACCTGTGACAGCGCCGCCGGCGGGAACTGGGCGTTGACGCTCAGTCTGAGCGGCAGTGCGGCAGGGTTTGACAGTGAAGCTCTGCAGACGGACAAAGCCAGCCTCGGTATTCGGGTATACCAGAACGATAAACCCTTCACCCCGAACAGCACGGTGAAGATAAACCTGGCCAACCCGCCGCGGTTGGAGGCGGTACCGATAAAACAAGCGGGCGCCACGCTGACCGAAGGGGCCTTTGAGGCCTGGGCCACGCTGCGTGCGGATTATGAATAAGGAGTGCGACATGAAAGGGAAATCGGGCTGGCGCCAGCCCTCAGGATATTCACGTTTTCAGGTGGGTGCCCTGTTGTTGGTGCCGATGTTGATGGCTGTACCGCTATCGGCGCTGGCCGCGGGTGACAATAACCTGTACTTGCATGGCTCTATGGTCGCAGAACCCTGTGTGGTACCGCCGGGCGATGAAGAAATCACGCTGGATTTTGGCACCATCATCGACAAGTACCTGTACCTGAACACGCGCACTCTCGGGCAAGCCTTCGAGATACATTTGGAGGAGTGCGACCTGACGCTGGGCAAGACGGTGAGCGTGACTTTTACCGGCACGGAAAATCAAGCCTTGCCGGGCCTGTTGGCCATCGATGGCGGCAGTGAGGCCACCGGGATTGCCATCGGATTTGAGACGCCGTCGGCCAAACCCCTGCCGCTTAATACCCAGAGTGGCAAATCCCTGTTGCAGGATGGGGACAACATCATTGCGCTGAGGGCTTATGTGCAAGGTGAGCCCCTGGCGATAGCCGACCAGACGATTGGCCGGGGCACGTTCAGCGCGGTCGCCACCTTTAACCTGGAATATGAGTAAGCGACATTAAACCTGCATCGACAAACGCACAGAATGAAGAGAGTGCCGCGCAGGACTGGGATAGGGCGTATCGCTGGTTGTGCCTGCGGCGACAGCATGCACCACCGAATGCAGATGTGTGGGATTTACGCTTTAAGTGGCCACGGCAGCGGTTTCAATGGCTAAACCAGGTACTGACAGGGGAATACCGGCTGTCGCCAATGCAGGTTTTTCGACGGCGGAATAAACGTTGGGTGCAATGGTCGGCGCATGATGCGTTGGTGCTCAAGTGGGTGGCGATGCAGGTCGAAGATCAATTGCCCAGGAATCCGCATTGCCATCACCTGAAAGGACACGGTGGTGTGAATGGGTCGGTACAGTCTGTTGCTTCTGCCTGGCAAAGTGGGGAATGGCGTTATGTTTACCGCACGGATATCCGGGGTTATTACCGGCATATTTTAAAGCATCAGGTGGCCGGCCAATTGCACTGGCATATCGAGGATACGGTTTGCCGCAGCCTGTGCCTGCAATGGCTCCATTACAGCGTAGAAGAGGGCGGTGAAATCCGTACCCCTGAAAAAGGAATTTGTCGCGGCAGTGCGCTGAGCCCGCTGATTGGCGGCAGCCTATTACGGCATGTTGACTCTTGTTTTGCGACGCGCGAGGAACTGTTTTATGCCCGATATATGGATGACTTTATTTTCTTTACCAAAACGCGCTGGCATTTACGTAAAACGATTAAATCGCTGTATGAATTTTTCGATTTGGGCGGTTTTGAAACCCACCCGGATAAAACACAATTGGGGAGAATGGAAAATGGCTTTGACTGGCTGGGGATATGGTATGCCCCCGAAGGGCCCCGGGTAGCCCCGCGAGCAATAGAGAACCATCGGGAACGTATCGCGCGGCTTTATGAGCAAGCACGTTTGCGGAAACTGTCGAAGGCAGAGACCGATAAGCGTGTGCGAGAATATAAAGCCCGGTGGATGAATTGGGCAAAACACCTCTTGATGAAAGTGGGGTGATTGCCTGTTTTTTAAATAATTTAAACCGTGGGAATCCATATGAAGGCACTGCACTCAATATCACCCTTTGTCTCTATACTGACATTGCTCCTGTACCCGAACCAGTCGGTGGGCGTCCCGTTCCCCATGATCAGTAATCCGAAAATCATTTCATGCGGAGGTACCCATTGCAGTGCTCAAGTGATGTACGGGTCCGACGGCGTAAAGATGGTTGACGTCGCTCCTGTTGTTCCTCCGGATCCCAAGCGGACAAAAAAACTCGTCCCGACTGGCGTGCACTGCGAATCAGGGGATGCCATGCTGGGGGAACCCTTCCGGGACTGCGTGTTTACCTCGTTGTACCAGGTACACGCACCCTACGGGACAGGGCCGTGTGAATTACGTAGCGTCGACTCATGGGAGCTAACCAGTGGGTCTACGTGTACCACCAACACCACCTGGGGACCGCATGGTGGGGCCGGGCCGGGGGGCGAATGCGTCGTTTTCGCACAAGGTCAAACGCTCTGGTCACGCACCCTTGTCACTATCTTCGGTGTACTAGACGCCGAACAGACCGCTAACTCTGGTAACACTTTCTGCCAGAAGCCACTACCACCGGATGTGTCGTGTTCGGTCGAGCTCCCGACCGTCATGGACCACGGGACAGTGTCGCCTAACGAGTCGTCGTCCGTGAGCGTTGATGGTAGTGTGGACTGCGGGAGTAGTCCAACTGTCGCTATCGTTGGTGGCGGGCACGTCGTGTTGGGCGAGGGGGTGTCTGCCACTCTAACTCCCGTAATGGTCGGGAACCGGGTGCTCCGTCTCACCTCCCATCTAAGCGCCGTAAACGCTGCACCCGGGGCACACAAAGCTTCAGTAATCGTCCGTGTATCTCCCTATTAGGTGTGCTGCGCACCCGTGCCCGATGCCGGATGCGTTCTGCTGTGTCCCGAGTAATCGGGATGGTCTAGCCAGGGGATACGAACATCAGCGCGCCATCATGATCAAGCGTACATGTCATAGGATGCGGAGCGGTCATATGTCATTTGACCTCTCCCCACGTACCTGGCTCGTCGTCAGAAGCCGACGGCGCGTGTCGAGATCGTCGAACCACCCGACTCCATTGTGCATGGTCCAACGTGTCGCAGTTTCTTCGGGTGCGGGCAACCGTTACTCTCTCAAGATGGTGGGCGGGAGCACGAAACTTTACAGTCCTGGAACGTTCCTCCAGCGCTGTTGTTTTATGAGGGATTTGAACGGGATCCGTTGACGTTGACGACGCAGTTCTTTCTCGGGGGACACGGTTATGCACAAATTGTATCTAACTGTATTTTATATAATTGAATGATCTTTGAATAGAAAATTCAATAATGACTACTGTGAACGGTTCTTTGCTAAATCTTTTTTATGTCAGTGCCTATATGGGGGGGGCGTCAGTTGGTCGGGGTGTTATTTGTGTACATGTTGCATAAAATAAAATTTTTAATTAAAAACATCTATTATATCATATGGATAGGGTTTCTTCGTTACTACTGTCCGGTACCAGGTGGGCCGTTCCTACAAGCAGTTACTGCGGGCTTACCCGGCTTGATAGAGTCACCTGATGCCACGTGCTTTGGCCATTGTGCCAGCGTAAGGGAGACCAGGTCTGGCCCGTTGTCCTTCCGGGGAGCTGCAATTTGCCACGATCCTGTCCAGCACCCGGATGAGTCGCTAAGCCGGGATATTCAGGGCGATTTCTATCGCCAGTGCTTCACGGTTAAAATCATCCACCACATTAAAGGTCCGGAAGCGTCTGCGGCAGACCAGCGCGTCGTGCATAAAATCGCTGGACCGGCTATGGGTTAACATTAGCGGCGTCGCCCCGTGGTGCTCGAATACGTACAGGCAGTCGCTGTTTTCCCTTGCGACGAAAATTCAGTTTCAGCAGGCAGGAAATCCGGGGAACACGTTTATGGTTCCAGGTATTGCCCTGCCTGCGCAGCAGCTGGAAAAACTTCTTAAAACCGTAGCGCGGATAGCGTTCTGCCAGTTCAGCCAGCGCATGGATCACCGGTTCATCACGCCGGGCATCGGGCTGATAAAAATATACCGTCCTGCTCAGCGATAACGTCCTGCAGGCCTGGCGTAAACTCATGGCAAATTGCGCCGTCAGATAGCTGACAAGTTCACGCTTTATCGCTGGTTTTAAAGCTTTTTTTCGATGACGTCTTTAAGTG
>NZ_JVEL01000638.1:0-7995 GCF_001076875.1 Serratia sp. 506_PEND | reverse complement strand
AGGCGTATTTCTTTCCATGAAAATCCCTATGAAGGTTTGCGCGTGTATTTAATGAATATTCCTAAGTAAAAATCCGATGCCGCCTGATTCATCAAGCCATGAAAACGGCTACCAGGGAGGATGTCCACCGTATGAGTTCTTATCTGCTTTTCTGGTGTATATGCCATTGCATTGCCGGGATCGGTGTATTCGTTGCTTAGAATAGCCTTAAAATAGGCGAGGGGAAGGTGAAATAACGTGATATTAGAAGCAGGATGCTTTTTGCAAAGATGAAATCGGAAGTGAAATTATGAAATTTGTGCGTTGTGAGGTGGTTTTTGTCATTTAATTCAACGTGTTATTTTGTTTTTTGCGGCAGAGTATCACACTCTTTCACTGAGGTGATACGCACGCTTCTGTACCTTTATCTCCTCTTGTTGCCCCCCGAACGGCAATATTTTACCCCGAGTTGCATCACCCTAATGGGCGCGGATGGTTCGCGTTAACTACCGGGGTCAGGATTCGTTTAATTAATGCCGGACAAAGGCTGGCCGGAGAGGACGCTTGCTCGAGCCGAGTGTGAAAAAACCTGGCCACGCTGGCGCAACGATCGCGTCCGATCCGGCAATCTGCCTTGTCATCATCATTGACCATTCTTACCGACAATAAAAATCTTTTGGTCAGCTCGGGGCATTTTTGCGCGCTGGAAAGAATGACAACCGTTGCGCCAAAACCGTGAAGACCTGCCAGGTTGATCAATCACGGGAGCTTCAAATTGCTGAGGTAGTCATACTGGGCTTGCGAAATGTCCAGTTCCCCATCGCTGAAAAAGACTTTTATAAACATATCGCCCTGGCCGACGATATCGACACGTTGGTAGGTTCCCGTCACAAAACGGCGCACGATAGCCTGAATGGCAGCGGTATGATTAGCAGGAACTGCATTGTTATCCGTGACTTTCTGTTCAAAAGTAATAGGGTGCTCTGCCTGAGGATCGGGACTGTATTGTGCGCGTTTGGCTGCGCTTTCGAACTTGAAATCATTAAAGGCGTTGTGGGTGGAGTTAAACATATCGGCAAGGTTTTTGATATGCGCCGCCATCTGATTCACGACCATGGTTTTATTGGTCACGAAGCGTTTACCCAAATAAGTGCCAGTCACTACCGCGAGTTGGGCGGCATTTCTGCCTAAAATGCTGCCAACGCCAGAACCGGCCCCCGTCCATAATCCCGCGATCAAAACCAGTCCGGCTCCGCCGACGGTGCTCGATGCGATATTCTCAAAATGCTGAACACGTGCCCCCATTTGCCATGAGGTTCCGGGAAAAGAGACATTAATGCGGTTATCCAGGTGATTAATTCTTCCGCCTGGTCGTTGTCCTGACTCAATATTATTGGCTGTCAGCCGGCGGTTGTTTTCATCTTTGAGTTCACCCAGCGTAAACGCGATCTGTCCGGTCTCCGTTTTTGTTAATCGAAAGACTTCTTCTGGTGACAGAGACCTGACGAGGATCAGCGCCTCATTCAAAATCTCACGGGTCAAAAAGTTGGCTGACACCCGATTATTCGATTCGTGTTGCGATGTCAGAGCTAAAATTTCATGTGACTTAGGAAATGCCATAATCCCCCCGCCATTACGATATGCACCGTAATGTGATTAGCTTTCTTTATTTTGCTTAATGTCCCAGCCCATCTGCACCGAAGCTCCTTTATTGCCTTGCTTCGCTTGCTCCCAGTATTCCATCGATACTTTACCGGCCTGAAAAGAGTATTCAATACCTAGCGTGGAACCGTGCTCGACACCGATGAAGTCGGTATGAGTCACTAATACATCTTCCAGAGTAATGCGGGTATATTCCACTTCCTGCCCACCGGCTTTGCAAAGCGACAACTGCACCTTGGCGAGGTGTTTACCGGCCGAACAGTATTTCAATAAGGCAGGTGTCGCTTTATCTATCAGAGCCTGTACGGTCAGATCGCGAAAATTCACTTTACCCGTACCGCCGCCGCCGCCAACGGCCATATTGCCAGGCTGCCGCGCGCCCCAGTTAAAGGAAAAGACATCGATCCATTGCTTGTGATTCGCATTTTTCGATTCGCCATTAATGCCTTCAACTTTTAAAAACATATCCATTGCCATGATTTTATCACCCGATCATTAACGTATTGTTAGGTGCCCGAATGCACTTAGCTCTCTTTATTCTGCTTGATATCCCAACCAGATTTGCTTTCCGCGCCTTTAGTGCCGCTGCTGCCTTGTTCCCAGTAACTCATGGTGACTTTTGACGCCTGGAAGGCGTAATCAACCAGGATCGCATCATTTTGACCGACACCATTAAAATCGGTTTGCGTCACCAGCACGTCTTCGAGAACGATTTTGGAATATTCCACCTGGTTGCCGCCCGCTTTGCATACGGAAAGCTCGATTTTCGCGACATGTTTTCCACTGGAACAATATTTAAGAATGGCGGGTGTAGATTTGTCGATAAGCGCTTGAATACGGAGGTCTTGATAATTCACTTTCCCGGAACCGCCCCCACCGCCGACAGCCATATTTCCTGGCTGTGAAGCGCCCCAGTTAAACGAAAGTACGTCGGTCCATCCTTTATGATTGCTGTCTTGGGACTCGCCCGTCATTCCTTCAACTTTCATATACATATCAATTGCCATTGTCGCCGGATCCTCCATTATTTCGCGTTGGCAGCGGAATAGGTTAAAAATGTCTTATCAATGGGTAAAATTCAGCATAGCCTTATATGAATGAATTAACAGCAATGTCGTTTTTATTCGGAATGTTCCTAATTTTTGTAAAATATATTTCGATTTAACAACGTGATACGGTTGTAGATTCGTAACTGTATCCATCACAGTTCGACAATAAAAACCCTCAATAAACACGGAATATGAGCGCGTTTGTTTGACGTTCGGATAGCTGGGGATTGGGGGCGGTTTTTCGAGAGAGTCCACCAGTAATGCGAAGTTGCACTCCCTCGGATGATACGGTGGCGCCTCAGCGCTGGCCCGCAGGGTGAGGTCTTCAGACCGAATAATCGAACCAAGGACACGGGGATTTTCAATCCCATGAACAGAGTAGGTTGAAGGCATAAAGTCAATACAAACAGTACCCTGCGATTTTACAGGTCAAATGGCCTTTATTCAAAAGCAAAGAACACCCAACAAAAACCTCATTCTTTCATATCTCAATTGCACTCGTAGGAACGGAGAAAAACCGGAGACAACCATTGTTTATTTATTGCAAACAGTCGGTTGTAAGAGTCAGTCACTCCTGAAATGCTTAAAAATACCGGAGGCCGACCGGAGCACGCATTTCGAATCCTACCCCCGTAGCCCCCCAACTTTCAGTAATTATTTTTTTCTAATCAACCTAAAAACAGGGGGGGACTAACAGTCCCATCGAAATTAAACGCCGTGAACGGCGTTTAATTAAGGCGGTCCACGGCGTCAAATTTCGCCAGGCCTGTTCGAATGCTTCAGCATCGAGCAGGTGTGGGGGCGGGCGGGGAGTTGTTGATGGGTATTAGCATTCACTTGATCGCCCATGCGCATTTTTCTTGACTACCTATTCGCAAATTACTTGGTCGTTTCCAATAGAAAACCGGGACAGAGCAACCCAAATTGACAGGCAGCTATGAGCGATATGCGGGCATTACTAGCAGCATTCTGTGTGAAACAACGGGGAGCAGTCACCGCTTCCCAACCTGTTATTTCAGCGTGCCGAACTGTGTGTTCTTCAGTGCATATAGTCGGTCGAACTCAGCATAGGCCTCTCCCGTTTCAGCTGCGTGCCGGGTTTTAGCGTCCAGAAGGTCGGGCAAAGGGATTCCATGACTCAGTGAGTGGTAAAGATCATACCCACTGACACAGATAACACGCTTTCCTTTACCAAAAGCTGTCAGACCTTCAGGCGTAAACCCCATCCAGCTGATAAAAACGCCTCGTGTCCAGGTTGCCTTGGTACTGAGCTTTCCTTCAAATACATGGAGATCAGCAGCCGACGTTCTTTTCTGATGCCACTTTGCCTCCATCAGGTAAAATTCGTCATTCAGTCGGAAACTTCCGTCAATCTGTTCGCCTGTATTTCGGAAAGACGAACGGGGAGCGAGCTTAAAGATACTGAACAGTTCAGCAAGCCAGGCTTCAAACCGAAAACCACGTGGATGTGGCGGCAGAGATTTCATCTCGTTCATTTCAGCGATAAGTGAAGGCCAGTCAACACCATGCCATGCCTGGACAGGCTTTACACCTTTGGCTTCATCGGTGTCAGCGTTTTCTAAGCGGGAAATCAGTGCAAGATAGTCATTACTGCTTTGTTCAGCCTGTTCAGGCATGGATTCCGTTTTATACTGCCAGAGAGCGCCAAGAACCCGCAGAGCGGTCTCACGATCAGCCTGTTTCAGCAAGCATCTAACTCGTTTGGCCTTTGACGTCCCCTCTTCCTGATAACGTTCATCATCAATATCAATATTTAGTTCTTCATCAAAAAAAGCAGACAAGGTGCGGTTAGAGAAATCCAGTATCCAGCCAGGATCGCTCTCAAACACGAGATTAAACAGCCTCAAATCCTGCATTTTCAGTTTCACGCCTACCTCCTTTTTTTCACAGTATAACTGTATGAAAGTGGAGGAGGAAATGAGTCAGCACCTGTACACCAGCTTTAGCGTGTTCCGCTATTGGCAGAACGGGGCCAATCTAACTGAGCAGAAGGTGCGCTGTGAGCGAAAAGTGGACATCCATTTCAACCCTAAAATCGGCGCAGACTGGCAACCTCGCGGTCAACAAAAGCATGTAGCCACGCCGGGCCAGAATGAAAAATACTATCTTGCCGGAGCCTTACACAGCGGTACGGGAAAGGTCAGTCATGTTGGTGGCAATAGCAAAAGCTCGGCGCCGTTCATATGTCTGCTGAAACACCTTAAAGCCACATATCGACGGGCAAAAACCATCACGCTAATCGTGGATAACTATATCATCCATAAAAGCCGGGAAACGCAGCGCTGGCTAAAAGCGGATCCAAAGTTCAGTGTGATTTACCAGCCCGTTTATTCGCCGTGTGTGAACCACGTTGAGCGGTTATGGCAGGCGCTTCACGATACGATAACCCGCAATCATCAGTACCGTTCTATGTGGCAGCTTCTGAGAAAAGTTAACCACTTCATGGATACGGTCAATCCATTCCCCGGAGGGAAACATGGTCTGGCAAAAGTGTAGCGGTATTAAGCGCAGCTATTTAGTAATCTACATATTTTTACAAATTACAAACATATACTCACCACTATATAAGTCTCACGATTTGTGAATTAATTTCCTGTCGTATGTATTTAAAAATAATGAAAAATGATTTTGTTAAAATAAAAAACTGACGTAGTATTGTAATCAAGCAGTAGCGATTTAATTACCTGTATCACCTTTTATTTAATTGGAGTTATGTATGAATGTTTTTTTTAAACTAAGAAATACAAGTTCCTTACTAAATGGATTTCATGAACTTGAGAATCAGGAGCTTTTTTTCGCATCACCAGATGAGCTAAACGACCCTCAGGAAGGATTCTTAAATTTATTTTGGCAGGGAGATAAAATAGTCTGGAGAAATCTGTTAAGATATTACATATTTAACTTGACAAACTGCTTATTAAAAGCAAGCTGCTCAAGCAATGAAAGTTTACTGTCCTCTGATTTATTATTATTTAATTTTGATATAAACAATGGGATAGATCGTTCTTTCAGAAATACTTACAACGCATTAGAAAGCACTGTGTTCAGAATAAACGCCATTAATGAATTAATTACATGCCTTTCAGAAAAAAATAAAAAAATCCATCAAGACGAGCTTTTTTTCATCCTTAACAGCTTACATCTTTTAATTATAAAAGAGATCTGTATTGAATTAAATAAATTACAGCACAACACATTATTTGAAATAATCAGTAAAATGGATTGCTATACTCTAGATCCTAATTTTATCGATGCTATCTCTAGTGATTTTTTACCCACAATTGCAGCAATGCATAAAAACTCAGCATTAGAATCTAATCTAACAATTTTTGAAAACCAAACCAACATTGTATTTAAGAAAAACTATCATTATCTTTTGCAATTTTTTGCTCAGGAGTTTGTTAATCAGTTGGGCCAATTAACCTACAATGATGTGTATATAACTTGCTTTACAAAAAATTATCCCGACTCCGATATGTGGGGTTATTATGGAGATAATCATAAAGGCTGCTGCTTGATATTTGAAACTACTACTCCCGAATATCTTGATTCCTATACACGGAACCCAGAAGATAACGTAATAAAGATTACACGAACAGGTGGAACGAAACCAATAGACATGAAAATTGAACCTGTTAATTATTCAGGCAATTACCCAGAGATAAATTTCTTCAATTCTGTAGGAAATATCCAGCGTGGCATTTATCAAAACTGCTGGTTAAGTGATGGTGAAGAACGAAGCCATTATTATGATCATCGCTATGTTAATCATCATAGGTGGCTCGACGAATACAATCACAACATGCATTCATTTTTTTTCTGCAAGACAGAACATTGGAGTAAAGAAAATGAAGCCAGGGCAATTATAACAACTTTCTCTGGCGAAAATAATATCGCTAATAGAAAAGTACGATATGAATTCCAGTTTCTTAAGGGTATAGTTTTTGGCATTAAGACGTCGTACTCTGACAAATGTGAGATTGTTAATATATTGGTAAATAAATGCGATAAATACCATATTTTCGACTTTAAATTCTACCAGGCATTTTATAATCACAAGGAGAATAAAATGGATAAAGTTGAGATTGACATTAAACATCGCCGATAAATTTATTGTATAGTTTTAAGCATAGTCTGACAGTTACTTTTCCTACAAGAAAACCTGTCAGATTATCCCCCGACAGATCAATTAAGTATAATTACTGTTCTATGTATTTTCTCTCTCATTCCCTTTTTAACTTTACCATTTCCCTCCTGACGCCGATATCACACGCTAATCGCGCCATCTTCCACTGGCGAGCTTTTGGACGTTCATTCGTACGGGCCGATTATTGCTCTTTAAAAAGATGAGTCGTGCTGTCACGCAACCACAATTCAGGGTGCCGATAAATTGTAAGTATCCCAACTTTAGTTCCACGTACATTTTGAGAGTTCCGGTTTTTCAGCCATCAGCCGGTACTCTTCCGGCGTCAGGTTATTCAGGGATTCATGAGGCCGCTCGTTGTTATATTCCGTCAGCCAGCGCTCTGTAATTTCCCGTGCTTCATTCAGTGTTCTGAACAGGTAAAAATCCAGGATTTCTGTGCGGTATGTCCGGTTGAACCGTTCGATAAAAGCATTTTGTGTTGGCTTACCCGGCTTGATAAATTCGAGCTGCACGCCATGTTCTTCGGCACATTGTGCCAGCGCCAGTGAAACCAGCTCAGGCCCGTTGTCCATCCGCATCTTCAACGGGTAGCCGCGATTTACCACGATCCTGTCCAGCACCCGGACGACGCGTTGCGCCGGGATATTAAGGTCGATTTCTATCGCCAGAGCTTCACGGTTAAAATCATCCACCACATTGAAGGTCCGGAAGCGTCTACCGCAGATCAGCGCATCGTGCATAAAATCGATGGACCAGCTCTGGTTTAACGCTTGCGGCGTCGCCAGTGGTGCTGGATTACGCACTGGCAGCCGCTGTTTTCCCTTACGACGAAAATTCAGTTTCAGCAGGCAATAAATCCGATGAACGCGTTTATGGTTCCAGGTATTGCCCTGCCTGCGCAGCAGCTGGAAAAACTTCTTAAAACCGTAGCGCGGATAGCGTTCTGCCAGTTCAGCCAGCGCATGGATCACCGGTTCATCACGCCGGGCATCGGGCTGATAAAAATATACCGTCCTGCTCAGCGATAACGTCCTGCAGGCCTGGCGTAAACTCATGGCAAATTGCGCCGTCAGATAGCTGACAAGTTCACGCTTTATCGCTGGTTTTAAAGCTTTTTTTCGATGACGTCTTTAAGTG
>NZ_JVEL01000637.1:0-634 GCF_001076875.1 Serratia sp. 506_PEND | reverse complement strand
AGCTACAAGCTGGTCAGCGCCGTGCGCCGACTGCTGAGCAACCAGGACCTGGGGCTGCAGATTGACTACCTGGTACCGGGTGCCGTGCGCACCTTGTACAACACCCGGCTCGGCGCGCAGGCRCTCTCGGTGTTCGCCTGCGAGTTCGAGACCTATTGGATTGAAGATGCGCTCGACTGTGGGCGCTGGCCGGCCCCGGAAGGCAAGGCGCATCCGGATCATGTGTTCGCGCAGTACCAGGGCAAGCTCGATGTGCCGTACCCGGACCTTGAGAGCATCAACGCCAAATATACCCTGCCGGGCGCGCCGGATGGCGACGCGGCGGCAGACGATACCATCATCACCAGGGAGGCCGACAATGGCTCAACTGACAGTTAAAGCGGCACCCGGTCTTCGGGTGCCGATGGAAGGCGCGCCGCGTGAATACATCACCGATGGCGAAGCCGTACCGGTAGCGCGGAATCCGTACTACCTGCGCCGGCTCGCCGAAGGCGATCTGGTTGAGGCCGGCGACGCCCCTGCTGCGCCGGTGGTTGACGTTAACGACACGCCGGCCACAGGCGATGATACCGACGTTCAGCCAGACAGCGAGGCTCTCAGCGCCACGGTACTGAAGGCCGGCAAAAAGAAAGCC
>NZ_JVEL01000636.1:0-2471 GCF_001076875.1 Serratia sp. 506_PEND | reverse complement strand
TGGAAAAATTACGCAAGGTCAGGCAGTACTGCAATCAGATCTTCCGTTACGCCATCGCAACAGGACGTGCGACGATTAATCCAGCAGCAGAGCTGACCGGTACTCTGACCGCGCCAAAGACTGAACACTTCCCTCACCTTCAGGCATCTGAATTGCCCGCATTCATTTCCAGCCTCGCTGAATACCACGGTAGCTGCATTACACGTATGGCAACTAATCTGCTGCTACTCACGGGGGTACGAACTATTGAGCTACGTGCAGCAGCTTGGCACGAGTTTGACCTAGAGAATGCGTTATGGACGATCCCTGAAAGCCGCATGAAGAAGCGCCGTAAGCATCTAGTGCCTTTGTCAGACCAGGTTCTGGCGATACTGCGGGAGTTACAGACTTACACAGGTCAGTATCAACTAGTATTTCCAGGGCGCTGCAACATCAACAAACCAATGAGTGAAGCCAGTATTAACATGGTGATCAAACGTATCGGCTACGATGGTAAAGCTACCGGCCACGGTTTCCGGCACACAATGAGTACCATTTTGCATGAACAGGGCTTTAATACTGCGTGGATTGAGATACAGCTCGCTCACGTGGATAAGAACTCAATTCGCGGGACGTATAACCATGCGCAATATCTGGATGGAAGGCGGGAAATGATGCAATGGTACGCCTGTTACATCGACAATCTTTATGAACCTGAAAAAGTGGACAAAAGATAGCAGATACCGGGGAGGGAAAATGGCAGTCACGAGCTTCATCCCTCCCCGAATCAGCTATACCAGTGACTCGGTGGCACCGACAGCGTGCACCATCTCGCCTACCTAAAACTCTTCACCAAAGTACGTGACCGGCAAAGCACCGTCGTTCCGTGCCTTACCCAACAACAGCGCATCCGGGCAAGCAATCACTGCGAATAGTTATCTGTGGCCGATCAAGACCAATAGATAAATGAACGAAATCCCTTCGTCTGTTGCGTTTGACTACGCCCCATTACTTAATCGTGGAAATAAAGAGTAAAACCGCAATTATCACAACGAGCTACGTTTTACTTAAAAATAAAACGTGCTACATTGTATTTCACCAAGAGGTTACAAATATGTCGACAAAACCCACTACGACAATACGCATCGACTTGGATGTCAAGCGACGCGCCAGTGAAGTGTTTGCCGAAATTGGCATCGGCATGTCCGCCGCAATTAATACATTTCTCAAAGCGGTGGTTCGCGAGGGCACTATGCCATTTGATATCACGTTAGAACGTCCAAAACTACACCCAAAACCCAGAAATGCCACACTCAATCATGCCTTCATCGTCAAAAAAGATGAGTTCTATACGCAGTATGAAGATGTGCAAAGGGAAATGGTGAAGCATCGGGAGCAACTAAAGGGAAAAACCATACTTTGTAACTGTGACGATCCTTTTGAGTCGGCTTTCTTCCGATTTTTTGTGCTTAATTTCGACAAGCTCGGACTGGCGGGGCTTACTTCTACCTGCTACGACGGCTCCCCAATCGCGGGACAAGAATATCCATTAGAGGGAGTGACTGGTGCCTATAAGGCAGTAGTCACAGAGGTGCCTGACGAGCCTCTGGAGAGGCCTGATGGTTCTCTGGATTTAGAGCCATTGTTTGCCATGCCAGGCAACTCTCTCGAGCATCTCGCTGGTGACGGTGATTTTCGCTCAGGTGAGTGTGAAGCTTTGCTTAAGGAAGCCGACATAATCGCCACCAATCCCCCCTTCAGTCTCTTTCGCGAGTACATTAGCCTCCTAGCGCGTCACGAAAAGGATTTTATTATCCTTGGGAATATGAATGCTACAACATACAAGGAGGTCTTCCCCCTTTTCTGTGACAATAAAGTCTGGTACGGAGAATCTATCCGCTCCGGGGATCGCAAATTTCATGTACCCGATAGCTACCCGTTAAATGCCGCGGGTTGCGGTACGGACGAGGAAGGGCGACGTTTCATCCGGGTAAAGGGCGTACGCTGGTTCACCAACCTGGACACCAGCAAACGGCATGAGCCTTTAGAATTAACTTGCCGCTATACTCCGGACGAATATCCACGTTACGAAAACTACGAAGCTATCGACGTTGGGCGCACCCAAAACATTCCGGTAGACTACGACGGGATTATGGGAGTACCGATCACGTTTCTCGACAAATACAGTCCGGATCAGTTCGAGATCATTATGCTTGCCAACGGCAATGCACGCTCCAACGTATCCCCCAAGATACTTACAGAGGTAGGCTATCGTCAGCATTCTGAAGACAGAGGAGGTGTCGGTATCATCAATGGCCGGCGCGTTTATGCACGGATCCTGATCCGCAGGAAATTTTTATGAGTTGCCGAATGCGCGTACCCTGCGCATATCAGGGCGGCAAGCAACGCGTGGCGGCTCAAATCGTCGATCATCTTCTGGAAGCAGCTCCCGAGCCGGATGCACGATTCTACGACCTATGCTGCGGATCTGG
>NZ_JVEL01000635.1:0-17353 GCF_001076875.1 Serratia sp. 506_PEND | reverse complement strand
CAAACAGATCAGAGATCTGGGGTGCCTCGCAAGAACTCAACATTTCGCCGCCCCGATGCACAGATACCAGTCGAGACGCAGGAAGCGCAAAAGCAACCGTGTCGTCGGGGTTGAAATTACTGGGGTACAGATCCGTCTGCTTCTTTTAAAGCAGAGGGACGTGTATCCCATTGGAGATATTGAAATGTCCAGATTCGGTAAACAGCTAGGTAAACAACTTGTCACGCTTGCTCGTCAGGGACGAGGGAGTTTTAAAACCGTTGCTGACCGTTCCAGAATTGCAGACCGTTTTTCTGAACGTCTGGCAAAGTTAAATATTCAAATCCGGGATGTAAAACACATCAAAACGATACATATCGAAAAGTACATTCATAGCCGGCAGGCTGAAAACTTATCGCTCCGTACATTGCAAAACGAGATGGCAGCAGTGCGTTCAATTATGTCAGCTGCGGGTCGGAATAAACTGGCTGATCCCAATCATGATAAATTGAGTAACCAGGCTTTAGGAATTTCAGGCGCTAACCGTGATGGGACGAAAGCCCCTATTTCGGATGAAAAGTTAAATGCTGTCATAAATCACACCTTCAAAAAAGATGCGGGGGTAGCATTGGGGGTTCAGTTATCGCGCTATTTAGGTTTGCGAACTGAGGAAACTGTTCAGTCAGCAAAGTCATTAAAAACATGGCGGCAGACTTTAATTAATGGCGACGAGCGTGTTCGGGTCGTTTTTGGCACGAAAGGTGGTCGCCCTCGTGATACGACGATTTTTAATCGCGAGAAAGTTTTATCTATTTTAGAGGCGGCAATAAAGTATTGTGATGTTCATAATGGTAAATTGATTGATAAGCCTTCATTGCATACAGCAATAGAACGGTACAGAAATATTGTCCGTGAGGCTGGAATGACAGGGAAAGATGCTCCCCATAGTTTGCGTTACGCGTATTCACGCGATGCGATTACTCATCATGTTAAGAATGGAATGAGTCGCGTAGAAGCGGAGGCATTGGTATCGATGGATTTGGGCCATGGGGATGGACGAGGCCGTTATATTAAACAAGTCTATTTTAAAGGCGATGTGGAATAACGAATTAATCGCTTTAAATGTACAGGATTTTATTAATTTAAAAAATTTTCGACTGCATGCGTGAATATGATGGTTCGTACATAACGGTCGCAGCTCTCACAGGGCTGCGACCTCAAAATTATAATGGTACAGAGACGTTACGTTATTAGGTAAAAAGAGAGTTTTACTCCAAACCTGCGGGCATGGCCTCTTGACAGATCAGCGATTTGCTCGGAAAATAAGCATGCTTACTCGTTGTCTTCGGACAACCACCAATGCTCAATGGGTCTGTGATGAGCGCCTTCGGGTGACCTAGCTGTCAGTCGACAGCCACCAATGATCCAGCCACTTGTGAGGATTGCCTTCGGGTAGTGGCAAAAAAACGCTTCCGTAGCTTGAAAGGACGCACGCCGTTTACGGTGTAGTACATCTGCCCGCCTTTGAGAGTAGATGTCATCGTAGTTTTGATGAACAAGGCTTAACTTTCTTACCTATGTCGATTGCGCGTGACGCAATCAAATCCCAAGGGAAATACCTTTCCCCTGGGAGCGGTGTTTCCCTTTTTTACAGGAGAAACACCATGTCTGTCCTTTCACTGTGGCCTTCTCAGCCTGAACTCTCGTTCATTGATCGCCTGTGTGCGTGTTGGCGCCGAATATACCCGGGCCATCCGGGCGCAGAAGACGTCATTGATACCGAGTGGTTTACCAACGAAACCCGCAATGTCAGTTGTAAGGCTATCATTTTCCCTCGGGCTTCCGGCGGCTGGAGCGCCACCGTTGTGTCGCGTACCGGATATTCTAAAAGGGATTTTTCCTACTCTTTTAATTCGTTTACGCAAATCTTCTCATCCCAGATAGAAGCGGTTCGTGCAGCGGAACTGCTGGCGAAACAGTTTGTTCATCTGCGTCATCGCTACCATCACGGTGCACAGTACCTAGTCTGTAAACCGGCTATTTAAGTCGCATGCAGTCACATACCCTGACGGGGGATTTACGCCCGTTTGGGGATAAATCCCGCTTTATTTTTTGTGGAGGATTTATCGATGTATACCCAGTTACCCAACGTGCTTAACGTGAAAACTGCGCTTGATGCGTTTCATTTCCTTTGCCTGGTTGAAGGTAAGCTCATGAGTATCCAGGCTTGCCAGCGGCTGGGATTGGGTCTTGAACGCGAAGCACCCACTGAGCTGAATGCGGTCGAATGTGCCGTTATCGATGCGGGAGAGGCCTTTGGTGGTTTCCTGCTGGTCATGCAGTACGGCTATATATCAACACGTTCCGCTAACGGGCAAGCGCTTCTGACTCGCCTGGATACACTGAGCAAAGATATTCACGCGTCTTATTGGGCGCAGGCTGTGGAGCAAGGCAAGCGCTATGTCGAAGCCGACATCGCTATTGGCGAGCTCGAGGTTTGGTGATCGGCATGGCAGCCTGACGGCCTGCAGATACACACCCTGACGGGGATTTATTCCCGTCCGGGGGATAGATCCCCCTTCATTATTTCTGGAGGATTTATCGTGATAACGACTGTGTATTTTGACAAGCCGCCGTCCCAGGACGCGTGGATTGATTTAACGCTTGCGGTGACCGAGGTGTACTGGCTTTTGCCGGCGACGACCCGGCCTGCGGATATTTACCAGGCCAGTGATCTGTTCAGTGATGCGGTACTTGACGTGGCCGGTCTGCGGTTTTCTCAGCAACCTGGGCACATGCAGCCTGTACAGCAGACTCTCTGGATGGACAGTCGGCAGGATTTCTTCGGCCGGCTGATGTTGCTCCTGGTACATAACCTGTGCCCGGACTGCTTCCGAATAGCGCGGGATACACAAACTGCGGGATGTGGTTGGGAACAGCCGCTTATCTGGTTGCGCCATCATCTGCAGCGTCCTGAGCTCAAGGCTCCAGATGCGGTGAATGAACGGGTACTCACGGATGATTCAGTCCGGAGACATCTGGTGCAATTCAGGGACAGCATCAATAACGACGAGCTCTCCTATCACTGGAGCGTGATCACCTTGATGGATAACGTCTGGCTAAACCCGGGTTTGAGCAGGAGCAAGTGAACCTGATCTCAACCTTGTAGTCCGCACTGTCAGTCTTGTTGAGTACGACAGGACTTCAACGCGTTAACTCATTTTCCCTGGAGGGGCTTTCCCTCTCGGGGAAGTCCGTCTCCAGCACACAGGAGACTTACCATGTTGCATTTTAATCCTGCAGAATTACGCACTGTTATTGCTGAAGTTCGCGCCAATCAGTGTGCGCTGATGCTGGCCAAAGACGAAGGCGTCTATCTGATGCCGACCGTGGGTGAGCGAAACGCCACCGGTCGTATTAAACATCTGGCGTATGCCGACGGTTGCCATCCCGAAAAGGATGAGGCCTGGTACGAGACGTCGCGGCAGCTAGTCGGCGGTGATGACTTTGGTGAGAAGCTGGTGCTAACCGACAGGTGTATCGAACGAATACTGTCGGAAGGGCACGAACTCTGGATACACCTGTTACCGGAGACGGTCTATATGCACGTCGCCGTGGTCAACTGGGTGTGTGTCGCCGACTACCGCCGAATGACCGCCCGTATGCTGCAGCTGGCCGAGGTCCATTACTCGGTCTGTGTCAGCCAGGATGAGTTTAAACACTGGCGTGAGCGGGCCATCAACGTGCTGGCCACGGCCTGCCATACCGATTGCAAGCGGGCAAAGCCCGCCGATCGGGACGACTATCAGGCCTTGTTCGAACGGCTGAAACAGCGTGTTGACACGGTAAACCCGAAAGGGGCGCTGCGTTACCCTGCGTTCTAACCACTTTTCTGTCCCCTGGGGCGTATTCTTCGCCGCCAGGGGAGGAATGCGCTTTTTTTTTCGAGGAGCATTCCATGAAGAAATCATCATCACGTCGGCCGGCAAAAGCCCGTCGCGAACGTCCTGACCTGTACCAACAGGTCACGGACAAAATCATTGCCGCCATCGAGACGGGAACGTTGCCCTGGCGTAAGCCCTGGCGGACCGATAAGGCCCGCAGTGCGTCGACCAGCATCATGCCGCAGAACGGCACAACCGGTTACCACTACAGCGGTGTGAATGTGCTGCTGTTGTGGATGGCCGCGGACGAAAGGGGATTTCACTCCAATCGCTGGCTGACCTACAAGCAGGCGGAAGCCGTCGGTGGCCATGTGCGCGCTGGCGAAACAGCCACCCTGGCCGTGGTATTCAAATCCTGGGACAAGCAGGTGGAGGATGCTGATGGCCGGCAGCTGTTTGACGAGGAGGGGAACCCGCTGAAAACGCGAATACCCATGCTGAAGCCGCTGTACCTGTTTAACGTGGCGCAATGCGACAACCTCCCGGAAACCGTTGTCGGCGTTACGCCGGCAGAAGTGCCGGAAGAGGATGGGGCGTTGGTTGATACGAAAACGCAGGCTCAGGTCAGCACCCTCGTTGATGCCAGTGGCGTTCGGCTCGAACAGGTGTACCAGGACCGGGCATTTTACTCCCCGATCCGCGACCAGATTGTCTTGCCGCAGGTTCAGCAATTTCGAACCGAGGCGGATTACTGGTCGACGTTATTGCATGAACTGGTGCACAGCACCGGTCATGCAACACGGCTCAACCGGGAGGGGATCACGTCTTCCTCCCGGGCGTTCGGAGATCCCGTGTATGCATTCGAGGAACTGGTAGCGGAGCTGGGCAGTGCCTTTATGTGCGCGCAGCTTGGCATCTTTGGCGACGTCCAGCACGACAGCTACCTCGAGCACTGGCTCAAGGTATTGCGTGAGGATAAGCGTGCGTTGTTTCGTGCAGCCAAACAGGCCCGTGAGGCGTCAGAGTTTTTACTGAAGCCCTTGGCGGAACCGGTGACAACCGAGTCTGCCGTTGCGGCATGAGGAGACGGGTGATGACGATGGAACAATGTTACTGGCAGACCATTGCCGGCAGGTTACTGGCCAAATACTTTGGTCTGACGTTAAACGATACCGATTTGTGTGAAGCGGAGTGCGTGATGGCTTTACAGGAAGCGGGTGTGCGGCCGTTTGAGGCGATCAACAATCTGGTGGATAAATACCACCTGGAACGTCTGGGCGCCAATCCTTTTACCCCATCATCACCGTATCTGCGCCAGGTGGAAGAACTGGGCGCGATCGGCGAAACAGAGCAGGAGATAACCGATGACTAAAAACAACCATAACGGGCAGGACAGTACCCTCGTCCTGGCCATCATGATTTAACACCTAACCCATCGGGGGAGTTATTCCCCCGCTGGGGAAAGCTCCCTCTTTTTTATGAAGAGGAGAAAGACCATGTCCAACTGGTGCAAAAACCGTTTAGTGATCACTGGCCAATCCGTGTTTGTGGATGAACTGCAGCAATGGGTCAATGGCCATGTTGTGCCTGACTACCGTCATGCCATTCAACAGAGCTGCCGGCTATTTCTGGCTGGCTGCGCCAGCATACTGAAGCCGGCCACAACAAAACCTGGGGTTTATGTGCCCTATCCGGATCTGTTAACACATCCGGGGATCGCATCACCTCAGAATCTGGCCTTTGAACACTGGTTCGGGTTGCTGAAGGCTGATATCCCGTTAACGGCCGAAAATGTTCGTTTGATTGAGCGTCTCTATCGCCAGTCGGGAATTGACGCCGTGAAATGGGAGAACATCCCCAACGTCGCGAAGGAGCGTATGGCGGATGTACTGTCTCGCCAGTATGCGGACTGGTTCGGCCTGGTGGGGGTGAGTTCTGACATCGATGCTGGCCTTTGCTGGGAGCGTTTGGGCATGATGCCGGAGTACACCGCACCGTGCGATATGCTGATGCTGATCCCGACGCGTCTGGCGACCGAACTGAATGGTTCAGGTGCTTTGTTACGTGATGTGCCGACCATGGCCGATCTCTATGGTCGCCAGTACGGCGTCGAATGGCCATCAGGCCATAATGCCGGTTGTGTGCGGGACGGCATCAACACGTTGACGGTGCACTTTGATTCCCCGTGGTACCCGCCAGCCGGCGAGGTTATCGGGACAGTGTCGGAGCGGTTCAGTTGCCAGGTGGAACATACCTGGTACATGCCTGATGCGGAACGCAGTGGTTACGATCGCTACGACCGCGGCGAGCATGTCGACGGCGGACGAATAGCGGCTGAGGTTGAGGCCGGTGAGGTGATCCACCTGACCTACGCCGACAAGGATTCTGTGCCGTTGTCACTGAATTCAGTTGCTGGCTAATCATCGAGTTTTGTTAACGCATTAACCTATGGCCACCGATGTTCGGTGGTCTTTTTTTTCCCGTGGGGGAGTTCTCCCACTGCGGGTGAGCTCCCTTGTTAAAGGAGTTCACCATGTTGACGTTTAGTGAAGCACAGAAACAATTCATCGGCCTCTTTGGCCAAACTGCACGCTACCACCATCGGTATAAGGTCTTTTCTGACTTCGTTCAGTGTGGCGCGATAGCGATGCACAATCGCTTCTGTCCAGACGAAAGACTGGAGAAACAGTATCTGACGATCATCAAGGGGTATGAACGTGAAGACGTCGAACGCCTGGCGCACTTACTTACCCTGGTACGAATTGCACTGAATGCCCAGGCTTGTGATTTTCTGGGGATGACGTTCATGCAACTGGAGCTCGGGGATAAACACCGTGGGCAGTTTTTCACGCCCTGGAGCGTGGCATCGATGATGGCCAAGTTACAGTTCACAGGATTGAAGCAACAGTTGCAAACTCAGCCGTTTGTCACCATCAGTGAACCTGGTTGTGGTGCCGGCGGCATGATGATTGCTGCAGCGGTAGAGATGCAAACATTGGGATACGAACCTTCACAGCATATGTGGGTTTCCTGCGTTGACATCGATGTAGTGGCTGTGTCGATGGCCTATATCCAGCTGTCATCACTTGGGATACCCGGTGAAATTGTATTGGGAAACGTATTGGCAAATGAGCGCCGATTGGTGATGTACACCCCGATGCATTGGTTGGAAAAATGGCCGCTTAGAATACAGCAGTACCATTCAGGTAATTGACCAAAACCGCCCAGTATGGGCGGTTATCTTTTGGTTCTATAAATATAATGTGCGATTTATAGAGTGGGTTGACTCGCAAATACGGATTCTATGGATTTTTTAATATCATTTAATCTTACTGGCTTTGTTAAAATATCCACATCTTTGATTGGGCTTTCACTGGTGTATGCACTAATGAATATAAACGGTGTGTTTTTATTTGGGCCGTTGTTCTGTTTGACTTCTCTGTATAAGTCATCACCAGTGATAATAGGCATCTGTAAATCACTCAAAACAAGATCAAATGATTTCCGATATAACTTCTCCAATGCTCTTTCCGGAGATGTTGTATACTCTACTGAAAAGTCATGCTGAAGAATTGATACTAATGACTCGCACGCCATTTCATTATCATCAATAATTAATATACTGATGCCCTTAGCTGAGAACGGTTTGTCATCAATATCGGTGATAATGTCAATTTCAGCAGGTGTTGCCAGCTCAATAGGTAATGAAACGGTAAATACAGTTCCTTTACCAACATCACTTTTTACATCAATAGTCCCATTCATGGCTTTAACAACACCATGGACGATAGCTAACCCCATCCCAAAACCGGGCACCTTGTTGTCGTTGCCGACGCGGATAAACGGCGAAAATATAGTGTCTATTTTATCTTTCGGGATACCCTGCCCCGAATCTTCGACCTTAATAATTAGTTTGGATTTTTCGTGAACAACTGCACTGACCTGCACATTACCGTTTTCTGTGTATTTGATGGCATTGGTGACAATGTTTTCAACTATTTGCATAGTCCGCGAGGGATCAGTCTTTATATACACATCAGAGATGTCACCTAAACTTACAGAAACAGAGTTTTTATTTAATATCGAAATGCTTTGCTCAACGGTATCTTGCACAATTTTACGTAAGTTGAATGATGCTATTTTTATTTCGACGTTACCATTATCAACCTTTGCAAATTCAGCAAGGTCTTTCATCTGACGTTCCATTTTCATGGCGGCATTTTCCAAACGTTCAAAATGGTTGAATGTCGTGTCATCTTTTTGTCGTATAATGACCTCTACGGAGGAAATTATTGCCTGGAGTGAAGTTCTTAATTCGTGGCCCAAAATCCCAAGGAATGCGTTTTTGTTGTTGAAGGACTTTTTTTCGGATTCTAATTGGTTGTTAATGGATTTCACTTGTCGATATGAAATAAATAGCATCAATAGGAATAGGAAGTACAGTGACGCAATTGGAAACTTCATGGAGTTTCCTTTGTTAATGTAGTCTTGCTGGATAATATTTCGTTGCCTTACTTCGGCATGGTCTGAAATTACAACGAGACTTTTATTGTCTTGTCCAATTAATTCAATGCTTTTAAGAATGATAGAGTAATCAGGAACCTCTTTATTTAGCTCGACATCAATCTTTTCCAGATTTTCATTTATATGTGCTACAGTCGTAGCGTATCCAGCCTCTTCAAATAAGTATCTGGTTGATACACTTTTATGTAGCAGAACATTCGAGCTCGAGAACAGGAGATCAAGCTCAGTTTGTAATTCTTCTTTATCAGAGTTTCCCAGGCGTAACTGACGCTCAATATTCGCATTAAATCCTGCCAGCCTGATCGTGAATTTAGCTATAGCCCACGCATAGTTTTCTTGTGGACCAGCTGAGTTAATATTATGGCTTGTGGAAAAATACTGTTCATACATCCACACGAAACCACCGGTTAGAATAAAAAAACCGACGATATACTGGATCAGGATCCGTTTTAGTTTCATTTATCTATGACCGTTATGCCGTCTACTTGCCAGATATGGCGTGCCTGATAAGTGGGGCTATTGAGCTTTTCGTAATATCTATCCAAAGGGTAAATAACGAAATAGGGGCCAAAATCTCTTACTTTCAGAGGGTTTCCGTCCATTTTATTTGCAAGCAAAATATCGTATTGCTCAACATCAGAGAAAGGTATATCGACCCAGTAGTCATTCAACGCTCGCATTCTTAAGATTTTTCCACGAGCACCGACAAGTGTCAATAAGTCCTTGAATTTTACCCCTTCGAAATCCACCACGTGTCCAGGCTCAGTCCAGGATGTGGTTGTTTTTATATGGGACTTTTTAAGTTTATTAAAATCCTCAGCAGTTAACAGATAGCCGTCATTATGGTTTCTATTGGTGATGTCACCATCTATATAGAGGTCGCCGACCTTTGCAAAGGTCGATGCTGAAAAAAACACAGCAACCATAAATAACATTGATAGTGATTTTACTTTAAGCATAATAGACCTCAAACTCTTTACTTATTGAGTTAACTAAAGTGATATCTTCACTATTATGGATCCCTTCTGTTTCATCATTTCCGATGTAAACAGACTCGCAATGAGTATAGTATAGACTACGAAGCTCGGGTTTCACTGTTGTAAATATACATGTGGTTGGGATGTCAAAACCGGCACCAATATGTAAGGCGGCGGAGTCACAGGTATAGAGGTGTTTGGCATGTTTTATTATGGATGCAAAACAAGCAGTGCTTTTTGATAGCTCAGAAATATTAGTGTAATTTTCATGCTCAACATCACTGAACCCAAAGACTTTCATCTTAAACTTATCGCTTAATTCAGATATTATTTTTTTATGATATTGTTGCGGTATGCTTCTTATTTTTGTACTGGCATGAGGGCAGAGAAGAGTATATTCACTTAAATTGATATCATCGAGGGGAGCATCTTTTAGCCATGAATTGCTTTTTAACTCAGCCGGAATATGGTCACGTTCGAGACCAAGGCTTCTTAAAAAGAAATCATGCATTTCCAAATTATTAAAACCTTCCCAGTATAGTTGATTCCCCAAATCTATAATTAAATCTGATTCTGTTGCCTTGGATAAATCAAAAGGCATGAAATGAATCTCATTTATTATATTATTAGTAAGTGTATAAATTTCATTTACATAGTTAGGACAGTTTTCTGGACGAATGACTGTTATAACGATGTTGGGGTTTATGTTTTTTATTGCTTGCAGAGCGGAAATGCCAACTACGGAATCACCCAGCGTTACACCTAGACCATTAATAATCGTCAAGCTTTTAACTTTTGCATAGTCAAACGAAATATTGTTTATTGCGTTATTATGGATCGTTGGAATATGCAGGGGTAAAATGTTGCCGCCAGGTCGCTCTTTACTCACCCCGTAAGGTGAAACAATATACTTCCCATCTAATAATAGACTTCCGGTATATGTTAATAAACTGTTATTCATAATCTTTCACTTAGGGAAATGCTTGTTGATTAATGATTTTATAACACTGGCTTTAATCGGTTTTTCATAGGGGCCAGTAATATCATAGTCATTTATGGCACTTGAGATTTCACTATCGGCAATACCTGGTAACTGTCCGGTAAGAACCAGAATCATGGCATTCTTATTCTCTGAGTTTCTTATCACTTTAATAGTATTAAAAACAGTTTTCGTCCCAACAACCCAATCTAAAATATAGGCATCATAAGGATGATGCTTCAGGCTATCTTCCAATGAAGTTATGTCATAAAATGCGTCAACAAGATATTCTTTGTTGGCTATTATTTCTTGGAGACTATCAACTATGTTCTTCTCGTCATCAAGAATTGCAATTCTGTGTTTTTTAATGTTTTGCTTTTGTGGATAGAGCTGAATTATGTCAATGTTTCGTTTTGACTCAAATAAAACCTCATCCTTTATATCGTCAGTATGAAAAACAACCCATTCATCATTGATTTTTAAGGCTGAATATTCCGTTGGCTCATTACTGTTTGCAGTTGACAAGTAGATTTTGCATTTAATATTAGCTTTTCCGTCATACCATGTAGCGGCATGCACCTCATTAACTGAATAGTTGTATATGTCGAAAAATTCGCTCATCTTCATATCAATGGATTCGATCACTTTTATCAGCTGTGATACCTCCCAGTTCGACGCGCCGGTCATCTTCTTTTGTGCTGCAGCTGTTGTGATATCCAGTACACGGCTGGTGTGGCTGATATGCTTCTGCTTTGGAATACCCTTCATTGCCAGCGCTTTGGCAATGATCTCCCCCAGGGCAGTTTTATTGTTGATGTCCATCTCCCACCTTCGTTCTATTTCAGTTTAAAAAATAGTCACAACTTTACACTCAAAGTTGTGTTTTTCAAAGAAAACGCTATTCTAATAGTCGCAAAATGACTGCATAAGTCACAAAAGTATCAATTATGTTGACATGCACTAATGTTAGTTGTTAAAAAGATGCCTGAGTGTGGGGGCCAGCGGTGCTGAACTGAAGTTTCTGAGCGTTATGCTTATCGCCTTCCGGATGAGCATAACGCTCAGGTGAAGCTACAGCGCACAACACCAGAGAAAGCGCCAACTCAACGTTGGGGGATTACTCCCTACATTGAGACGGATGCGCAATAACAGTGAGGGTGGGCTTTTCACACGTGACGAATTCTTGTGAATGGCTAAAGCACCCCGAAATAAATTCACCTGAACCTTGTCGTCTTTACACCAGGGAAACCTGAAAAAATTATTATATTTTAGCTTTGGGATTGTCTTCGGAAGTATCGATACAACCCATGGTTTTGACTTAACAGACTCCAGCAATGCGGGGTTGATAACTGTCTATCAACCTGAAAACGGCTAACCACAGGAAACCTTTTCAACTGGAAAAAGGATTTCCTGTGGTGATTGCCGTATTGACCTGCGCAGCATAAGCGCCGGTCAAGTTTTACGGAGTTCTGCTGATGTCTTATTGTGATACACCTGAACAAGCCGCCATCATCGGTTGGTCTGGAACAAAACTGGTGGTTAGGGCTTTTGCCGGCACCGGAAAAACGTCCACACTGGTGCGGTTCGCGTTAGCAAATCCGGACAGCAGGATGCTCTATCTTGCCTATAACCGGGCTGTCAGGAACGAAGCAGAGCAAAAATTCCCATTCAATGTGGAATGTAAAACCTCCCATCAACTGGCCTGGCCTAACTTCGGGCGCCACTATCAACAACGGTTGACAGGCAATCTGCGGATCACTGACGTTGCTCGTCAACTCAATACGCGTCACTGGCCTCTGGCTCGCGTGGCCACCATCACCCTCAATGCTTTTCTCTGCAGTGCCGATTGCCAATTTGGCCCGCAACACCTGCCTGATGAGAACGCGCGCAGCGGGTTATCAGCTGAAAAAATTCTGGCGGCCGCACAGTTGCTCTGGCGCGAATCAGCTCGTCAGGACGGCGTATTCCCTGTCACCCATGATGTTTACCTCAAACTGTATCAGCTCTCAGAGCCAGATCTCGCCAAACGCTGGCAGACCGTGTTGTTTGATGAGGGTCAAGACGCCAATCCAGTCACGCAAGCCCTGGTCTTGTCACAGCGCTGTAATGTGGTCATGGTCGGTGATCGCCATCAACAAATTTACCGGTTCCGTGGGGCGGAGAATGCGCTCGACGCTGAGCAACTGGCAGATGCCGAACAGCTGTGTCTGACACACAGTTTCCGGTTTGGCCCTGGAGTGGCCAGGGTGGCGAATATGCTGCTTAAACGGCAGGGGGAAACGCTGCCCCTGGTCGGGAACGGCGGTGAAGACAACGTCGTGGCGAGCTTGCCGGAACAGGACAAATCAACACACATTGCTGTCCTCAGTCGGACTGTCGCTGGCGTGATTGGTATGGCACTTGAAGCCAGTCTTGCGGGCAAAAAAGTGTATTGGGTTGGCGGTATTGCCGGCTACAAAACTGATGAGCTTGAGGATTTGTATTGGTTTTCGGCTGATATGCCTGAACGAATGCAATCCCCGCTGCTGGCGCGAGAATACCGAAATTTTGAGGAATTTGAGTCGGTGGCCAGAGCAACCAAAGACGCTGAAATGAACCAGGGTCTTAGGTTACTCGACCAGTACTTCCCGCTGCCACAAAAGCTGCAGGTAATGCGTGAGCATGCGGTCACAGATGAAAGCCAGGCGCAGGTGACCGTTTCGACAGCACATCGCAGCAAAGGCCTGGAGTGGCCCGTGGTGATGTTGAACGATGACTTTGCGGATATCACCGATCCCCTGATGGTTGACAGCGAACGTACTGATGAAACGAATCTGCTGTATGTCGCTGTTACCCGGGCTCAGCAAACACTGGTACTGAATGATTTACTGCAGGTGTTGATGGACAGCGAAGGAGATATCGCTGGAGGCCCTGCATGCTGAAGGCCATCAAAGAGCTGCTGGTTGGGACCCGGGATATGCCGGTAAAGCCAACGGCAAGCATTTCAGCCTCTCGAGGCCCTGCAGGCTACTATATGCCCGCATCCGCAGAGCAGCTGTTGAGCACGGCATCTCGTAAGCAGTGTTTGCAGCAGTTATGGGAGAACTGTGCACTTCCCAAAGACCTTTATGAACAATTCTATTTGCAGCCACTGAAACAGCTCATTGCATTGATGCAGGTGTTGCCGGCAACGCCGCAGGGTGAGTATGCCAGGGAAGGGGGATTGGTTGATGTCACCCTTCAGACGACGACGTATGCGGTGCGTCTGGCCAAAGGGCATATGCTTCCTCCAGGTGCCGCGCCCGAAGAACAATCAGCCCAGAATGTACAGTGGAATGTCGTGGTGTTTTACGCTGCACTATGGCACTACCTGCCGTTGTTGAGCCAGCTGCAGGGGGAGCTCCAAAGTGGACGAGCCTGGTTACCCGGTTTGACGGTGCCGGGTGATCCCTACCGTTTTCGTTTCGGTGCGACCCCGTCAGCCCCGACATTGGCGACGAGTCAAAGTGCGTTGATTGCGGTACGGCTGCTGCCTGCAGAGGTCATCGACTGGCTTTCAACACTGCCGGCGGCTGCACACTCGTTGATGACGATTGCGTCCCGACAGCCCAGCGCATTACCGGTAATCGACGACATTATCCAGGACGCGGTCAAACTGGCGCGCGGCGATAGCCTGGCCGTATTGTTCTCGCCAGCATCTATCTCCGGCACATTGACAGTTCCTTTACCGTCGGTGGCTCCGACTACAGAAAATATCACCTCTTCAGTGCCCGTTGTTGATTTGCAAAGTGCAGTCAGCGACACCAACTCATCGCTCATCGAGGGGCAACAGCCGGCAGAGACATTAACTCAAACAGAAGAAAATGCAGCGTCAGCAACAGAGGTGATACTGAGCTCTGCCCTGGATACGCCGGTCAACGATAGGCCTTTGGCTGAGATGGTCCTCGCGCCTGAAAAGGCGGTTGGCGTCGAAGAGGATATGCAGGCCCTGTTGTCACTATTGGCGGTTGAGGTGTCAGTACCGGCTTGCCTGGATAGCCAGGAAGAGGGAAACGCCCCTCAGAAAGAGAGCCCTCGACCTGAAAAAAACCAGGGGCCGGTGCATGACATTGCCACTGTAATTGAAGACAGCTGTGATTTACCAGAAGTAATAGAACCTGATTTATCAGAGTGCACAGATACGACGAGTATTCCAGAGCCTCAACATTCATCACAGAAGTCACTGTTAGTAGAAAATAACGCAGAAAGTAAATTTAGGGACGCCTTCCTACAGTGGTTGAGTCTTGGGATCAAAAAAGGGGATATATCAATTAATACCGTGGAGTCGCGAGCGCATATTGTTAGTGGTTTCGTATTTCTCTGCGTTCCAGATATTTTTCATCTGTATATCAAAGAGAATAATTTGGAGCGTACTGAACGAAATTCAATCCAAAAGGCGTTTGAAAAACTGGGTAGACATCGGATCCGGAAGGGACAGAGATTCTTTATTGGTCATCTTTATGAAAAGTCAGAGGGGGTGGGCTCCTATCGTCGTATCAATGGTTACCTGATTAAGGCAAATAGTTTATATGGCGGGACAAGAGTACCAGAGGACAGTCAGTTACTCGTGATCCCGTAGTCGTTAGATGTAAGAAGGAGCTCATAAAATGTTGGGTTCAACTGACGGGTTGTGAGTAGATAAATATACTAATTCGAGGTCATGAAATGAAAAACGAAGAAAAGATGCACGACGAGTGGGAATTTCTGCTCGAGGAATATTTCTTTACTAAGCAACTTCGTTCAGCAACGGAATGGAGCTACAGGAAAGTTGCTCTGACGTTTACGCGTTTTATTGGTGGAATTATTACCCCAGCTATGGTGACGCAAAGGGACGTCCTGGTTTGGCGCCGACATCTGTTAAAGGAGAAAAGTCTCTCGGTGCATACCTGGAACAATAAGGTCGCTCACTTGCGGGCTATATTTAACCTGGGAATTAAAAAAGGGTTAGTTCAGCACACGGAGAATCCCTTTAACGGAACTGTAGTCCGTTCTGATACCAAGAAAAAACGAATATTGACGAAGACTCAATTGACCCGCCTTTACCTCGTAATGCAGCAGTATGAACAGAGGGAGAAAGAGAGAAAACCAGTGAAAGGTGGGAAATGTGCTCTCTACCCAACCTGGTTCTGGATGACGGTATTAGACACATTCCGATATACCGGGATGCGTAACAATCAGATGATCCACATCAGACTGAGAGATGTGAACCTTGAGCAAGGCTGGATCGAGCTTCGGCTTGAAGGAAGCAAAACACATAGAGAGTGGAAGGTACCACTGGTTCGTCAATTAAGAGAACGAATAAAGCTGCTTATTATGCGTGCTACTGAGCGAGGTGCTGGTCAGCATGACCTGCTTTTTGACGTCAAACGGTTCACCAACCCACGGCATACTCATTACATCTATGACGAAAAAAATGTTCTGCAGTCCTTTCGTAGCTTTTATCGTCGGTTGTCGAGGGATAGTGGCTTTGATATTTCCTCACACCGTTTCCGCCACACGCTAGCCACGGAGCTGATGAAATCCCCGGACAGAAATCTGAAACTGGTGAAGGATCTGCTGGGTCACCGTAACGTCAGTACCACAATGGAGTATATCGAATTGGATATGGAAGTAGCGGGGAAAGCACTCGAACAGGAGCTTGTTTTACATACGGATATCACTGCGACGAGAAGCTTACAAAGCTTGACACAGGTATGATTTGCTGTGAATATCACCAGTGATCGAGAAAAGGACGCCTGTGCAGGAACACAGGCATCCTTCTTGAGGAATTCAACTTACAACGTCGCGGTAGTAAACAGTTACTCTGTTATCTCTTTGACAAGTCGATTCCGTATTAACCACCCGTTAAAGTTCTCATCCTTTAACCAGTGTGCATTGATGCAGAATTAGTGGTGCCCGGACTCGGAATGGATTTTGACTTGTATGTGTACTGACATATATGGTTTTTAATGTGTTTCATAAACCACAAGGCCCCCAGTAAGGCCCCCTTCTGCAGGGCGTCAAAATTTGACGGTTGAACGGGAATTTTTACGTCCATTTGAACTCTTTTTGATGGCACAGTGCTCTGGCTTTTTGCGGAATCGTACTGAGCACCATCAGCGTTTGAAAATGATATCATAAAACTTGCTCCTTATTGTTGAGTGGGCAGCATCCCCGGATAGTGCCGGGCGATAATGTCATTCAGCTTATCGACCAGCTCTGGCCGCTTGAAGGTGATATGCGCAGTTCCCTTCTGAAAATATTTAATCTCAAACATCTCATCCTCATAACGATTGCTGTGCCTGTTCTCATGGATATGGTCGCCCAGACGACGGGTAACATCGGCGCGGTTGTCGGGAACAGGCTTTCCATCAAGGATCATTAGCATGCGTTCAAGGTCGGCTAACCGATCCCGCTGCCAGCCCCAGTTCAGACCAAACCCCCACCTGTCGCATTTGACCAGCCCTGTCACGATGATTTTCCTGCCAAATTTGCAGGGCGAGTTCGTCTTAAAATCCCACGATAAGCTTTTGAAGACGTTAATGACGCCACGCTCAAATACCTCGCCTTTATTCAGATGCAATTGCTCGAACGTGCTCAGGATATTCTCTTCGCTGACAGCCGGAATCTCCTCCTTTTCCAGGCTGTTGTACCACTGTTCACGAGCCTGTGCGTCCATGAGTGACAACATGCCGGATTTGTTCATCAAATCCCGCCATATACCGCGATCGAGATTGCGGGTAATGGCTTTCATCGCCGTTTCTGTTTTTTCCAGCAGCCAGCAGCCGCAGCGGAAGTCCTGCTTCATGGCCCAGTCCAGGGCGGTTTTACCGCCGATACTGCGGGTCAGCGCTGAGATATCATCGAGTTGCTGAATGAGCACTTCAATCTGCGCCAGCGCGGCGTTACGTCCTGTGACGATACGTTCAATACTGGTCGAACAAATCACATCGGTATGGTCGGTTAAAACTTCGGGTTCTGTGAGGGTAAGTTCTGACATCATTTCTTTCCTT
>NZ_JVEL01000634.1:0-3007 GCF_001076875.1 Serratia sp. 506_PEND | reverse complement strand
TATGATTTTTATCCACGATGACATAGACCGACTTCCCCAGTTGCAGTAAGCCGACTTCCGCCAACTGATGGGTGCTGGCACCGTTGGTCAGCTTCGCCAGAATCTGCGAGAACAACGCCTGGGCATTGTCGGTCGCCGTCAGATCGCTGAAAACCGCCTGCAGTTCGGTGGCGCTGCTCGCTTTGCCATACTGTACAGGACTTTTATTGCCGGTTTTGGCGAAGAGCCACTGGCTGCCGACATCACCTACTCTGATCACGCTGTTTGGATAGTCGTAGTTCAAGGTGACTAGATCGTCTATTTTACTGTCGCTGAAGGTGAGTGAACGCGCGAGATTCACCGTGGTATTGCCTTTTACTTGTGCGCTCAACACGGTCAGACCATCATCGCCAATGACGAGCTGATGTCCGCTCAATTCGTTGATGACGGTGCTGAAGTCATCCTTGTTGGCCAGTGAGTTCAATGTGTCGTAAAAATCGCCCCCGCCGGTGCCGCCTTTCTCCGCCACTAACTGCAATCTCATATCCGAGTCGCGTTGGGTATTTCCCTTAATGATTTGCAAATTATCGCTGAAATCGGCCGCGACGGTGAGATTGAGCACTACAGTCGGAGTTTCGCCAAACGGATTGGAGCCATATATGAGACTGGTCAAGAGCAGCTCAGAGATCGAACTGTCCCCGCCGCTTAGCGTCATAGTGCGGGTTTGTTCCAACACGCGGGGGGGTTCCATATAGATTTCCAGCGTTTGCTTATGGTCGGAGGTGAAGCTGAACGTGCCCATATTCCACGCTATAAATTTGTCGTTGTTTGGGACGAATTCCAGCGTAAAGTGCGTATCGCTTTGCTGGGTATCGTGTATATGAATATGGCTGTTGCTTGTCAGACCCCCGGCCAGTTTGAACGAGTCATTGCCGACGTTAAGCAGCGTCAGGTCGCCGGAATAGGCCGAAATGATCCCGCCGGCGCTGCCGGTATAGCCGTTGCCGTTACTCAGGGGCAACTCGGCTTGGGCAAGAGGGGATACGTTGGCATAAGCCGCGTTATGGATGCCGGCATTTTGGCTGAACAGGCCGAAGTCGAAGACTTTGCTGCCTTCGTTGGCAACCCATTTCCCGTCCAGATAAATATCGCCGGTTCCTCTGTAGTGCGTCAGATCGATATAGTTAAAATATTTGAATTGGTTGACATTGCTGACGATACTGCCTTCGAGCTTACCAAGTTGATTTGTGGTCAGATAAACCGATTTGGTAATGAAGTTAGCCGAGAGCGACGTGATAGTGGACGAGCTCGTTGAGTTGGCCTCTGCCAAAAAATCGTTGCCGATGTGGTTGGCGCCACCGTTGACGCCATTGCCGTCCCAGAGCAAGTTTTTCGTCATCAGGTTGATATGGGCATCGTTCAGGCTGCTGTCTGCTTCAACCACGACGTTTAAAAAGCTAATGGGTAAAGCGGCATCCGCATTGGCGATATTGGCGTCGTTGAGGCGCAGGGAAACGACTTTATTGCTCAGGGAAGAGAGCACCGTGGCATTCGTGGCATAGAGACCGGACAGTATGATGGTGCTTACATCCCTGAGTACGGTCACATCCAGGTTTGTGGGCGTGTTGGCGTTGAGGTTTATCTGGCTCAAGCCCAATAGGGCGATTTCGGTCGTGGTGACCTCATGATCCGCCCGCCCATTGATGCTTGCCACCAGCTTGCCGTTATCCGACAGGGTGAACGTTCCGTTAAAGTCCTTTTGATAGCCCAATGCACCGCCCAATTTTATATCGAAGTCTTGCAGTAAGCTGGTCTGCGGCGGGTAGGGGTGATTATCCAGTGGGTATTTACCTTCGCGGAAGGCATCGATGATCAGCGAGGATGCCTTGATATTGTCGTTGCCGGCCTTCAGCAGGATAGCCTGAGCTGAAGCGCTGTCGAGTGGCTGACCATAGAGTTTGAAGTAAATCTTTTGATAATCGCCGGCGTTGCGGAATTGGTAGGCGCTTGACAATATTTTCAGCAGATCGCTGTGAGAGGTGCCGCTGGCCAATAAACGGCTAAAGGTATCGAGCGCTGTGGCGTCAGCGGCGGTTCCGGCGACCGTCAGGTACAGTGCCATCACCGCTTCAGTATAAACAGGCAGTGGTAATTCACCGGGTGCATAGACATGGGTTGCCGCCGTGAAGTTTTGCTTGGCGGTGGTGGCGGCGGCGTCATTTCGGATGTCGTCCATCATACGCACCATGACCTCACCGCGGGTTTCACTGTGATCGTTCAATCCCGTTACGTATTTTTGCAGGTCACTCTCGCCGGCAGTTTTACCGAACCCGGTCGAAAATATTTTCCTGACAAAATCGTCGTTGCTGAGTGAATGGATATAGCCTTTCGTGGCGATGAATGCATTGGCGATATCGACGGTGCTTTTCTTGCCACTCACCAGCAGGTCGCTCCAGTATTGGACGGCGGCGGAATGGGTCATGCTGCCGAGCAGATAATAGAGCCCCTGAACATCCGCCGCCGCAGAGAGCTGTGACGGTTGCACCAGCTCTGAAGGATACAGCGTGGTGTTGACGATAGTCTGCAAATGCTGTTGTTGAGCTTGCAGCCCGGCATCGTTGCCCATGTAGTTTGTAACCTTGGCGATCAGTTCGGTCGTCAGATTGCCGAGAGTTTTTCCCCAGTTGACCTGTGCGGTGAGCGCGTTCAGCGTCAAGGCGTCCGGCTGTGCGCCCGTGGTATTCTGATAGATGTATTGTATTTTTTGGCTGACGCTCAGGCCATCGTAACGATGGTGCCCGTCTTGCGAACGGATAAACATATTGGCTAATTCAGCTTGCGTGTAATCGCCTTTTTCCAGCTTTTTAGCGAAATAAGTCAACGCGTCATCATCGGCTTTTTTGCCCAATGTGGCATAGAACAGTCGGGCTACACCTTGTTGCAAGGTCAGTAGGCTCATGATATTTCCCTGTGTGTTGTAAACAAGTGCGAGGCATCGACAAGTACAGACCAAAACGGCTTGATTGCA
>NZ_JVEL01000633.1:0-511 GCF_001076875.1 Serratia sp. 506_PEND | reverse complement strand
GTTTGTCCCCACCGTGTCAGGGCTGAAGCTCACGCCAAGCAGCGACTGTCGGGTCTGCGCATCCAGCTGGCGGAAAAAATCTCCTGCGCCATGCAGCATATCGATATGCGTGAGGACCACATAGACTGGCAGCCGCGTATGCAGCTCATCGGCAATGTCCATCAGACGGGTACGCAGCACCTGGGCTCTGGCGTGACGGGCGGATGTCCCCATCCTCGCCAGTTCACTGAGATCAAGCGTCAGGATCAGACCATTAAGCGGCTGGCGTCGGCGGTGCGCTTTCAGCCAGGTCAGCAAATGTCGCCACAGGTGGGCATTCTGCTCATTCTGGTCTTCCGTCCCCCGTCCCGCCTGGAGTAAGAGATCACCGTCTGGATCGATAATGACCGCCCCGTCTCCGAGCCAGCAATCCACCTTCTGTCCGTCCTGCAGGGAGCGCAACGCATTGTGCAGGCGGGCGTTGAGTTTATTCGGCGGGCAGGCGCGGTGCAGCAGGCTGCTTTTGCCGCTG
>NZ_JVEL01000632.1:0-45572 GCF_001076875.1 Serratia sp. 506_PEND | reverse complement strand
CCAAATAGATGTATTATTTAACTCATGGAAGCACGGTGCTTCCGATAAAGGCCGAGCGGCCAGGAGCCAATAATGAATACTCTCGAAACCTTACGGTTGTCCCGCTTTGATGTGGTTTTCATTTCAATAAATCAAGAAAATAAAACCATTAAATGTCATTTTATCACCAGCGCTTTAAATTCTTTCGATGCAGCTTTTATCTTTGGTCAGAATAATAAAAATAAAAGCTATGTCGTTTTGAGTGTTGATGCAATCAACTAATGTTCAATCCCTACCTTTTTTGATAAATATGTTAAGGGGTTTACAATGGAATATGAATTAAGTGCATTAGCCTCACTGAAAAGAAATGTTAAGTTCTGGTTTGATTCTTGCGGATACAACAAAGAACAGGTGATCAGGCAGATTGAAAAGTGGGTTAACTTTGCGTACTCACCAAGCGAACAGGAGAAAGCGAAGGAAGAAATTATAAATAGCTTAAAAAATGACAGGGAATAAGAAATGAAAAAATTAACTGATAACGCCAAGAGATTTTTAGAAAACAAACCTGTATTAATTGGAAGTGTGCTCGGTTATAGGTTTTATGAACATCCTAAACTTGGAGATGAAACCGACCTTAAGGTATTGACCCCTGACGGTAGAATAGTGTCATCCGGCTATTATGAATTACCGTCAAAAAGTGAATTGATGAACATAAAATTTTAAAGGTGGCGTTAGGTTGATTGCAACAACCTAACGCCGTATGACAATAAACCACTATCGAGGTAAATTTAATGTCAATGAACCAAATCATAGCGATCGCCGATCAGCTTGTAAAGGGCTGGGAAGTGAAGATCCCCGCAATGAAGCCGCAGGATTGGGATGAGTTGCGTTGGTGGCTGGAACATCTGCGCGGCTACGCGCACTGAACTCCGGGCGGGCTGGCCCCGCCCTCATCATATGCTGAATGTTTTACAGTTGGATGGTATAGAAAAAAAGTTGTTTTTGTCCCATTTTGGGATATAATGAATTTATTGAAACAGTAACGGATGTACGCCATGAAGATCATTTCCATCGCAACCCTAAAGAGCTTTTGGGAGCAGTACCCGGATGCTGAACAGCCGTTAAAAGCCTGGCTGGACGAAGCGAAAAAAGCCAATTGGCAATCCCCGATGGAAATTAAGGAGCTTTACCGTAGCGCCAGTATTCTTAAAAACAGTCGTGTAGTGTTTAACATCAAAGGTAACGATTACCGTTTAGTGACATCCATATTCTATGCGGCGGGCTGGGTTTATATTAAGTTTATCGGCACCCATAAGCAGTACGATAAAATTGATGTCAATACCGTTGAGATTAGAGAGGTAACAAAATGAATATCAAGCCCATTCGTACCGAGCAGGACTATCATGAAGCGCTAAATGCGATTTCCCCCCTGTTTGACGAGCAGCCGGAACCAGGTTCACCCGAATTTGATTTTATGGAAATCATGGTATTGCTGATTGAAGCCTATGAAACGAAACACTACCCCATTGACCCGCCTGATCCGATTGAGGCCATTAAATTCAGGATGGAGCAATCCGGGCTAACCGCGAAAGATTTACAACCGGCTATCGGGCAGTTAAACCGGGTGTATGAGATTTTGAACGGCAAGCGTAAATTGACCATCCCAATGATACGGAATCTGAACAAACAGTTTCATATTCCATTGGAAAGCCTGTTAGGTATTTAATGAGGGCGTTGGAGGCGTTGAGATGAATAAAGAACGCAGAAAGTCGCTGTCAGCGTTGAGGGCGCAACTCGACAATGTGAAGGCTGAACTTGAGGCTATTCGTGATGAAGAACAGGACGCCTTTGACAACATGCCGGAAGGATTGCAGCAGTCAGAACGCGGCGAGGCATCCGAAGAGGCGATCAGGCTGATTGCCGATGCTCTGGAGAGTATCGAGACGGCAACAGAAAACATTGACGAAGTGGCGGACGGCTGATCGTGGCCGCTCTTGAGCCAAGAAGGAGACTACCCGTTGGCAACCCCCGCATATCAACAACGTCCTACGACTGAACTTGCGCATCTAGCATGGTGCCTGCTGGTCGCACTGCGCCTGGAACAGCATGACGGGCGAGCAACGTCGGATGTACAACAACACCTGTTCATCATGCGCTGGCTTGCGACTGCCCAAAAACGCAAACTGTTTCCCCGCTCGGTAGCGGCGGACATTCTCTGGTTGCAGGCTCAGGGTAAACTTTACGGGTTCCGGGCGAACCTACGCGGCAAGGTAGACTATATCTACCGCTCCAGTGCGGGAACGCTGGCCTCACAAAGCGACCTGTTCCGCTTCACCTATGCGGTGGAGACGCTCAAAAGCATGGGGTGGGATGATCATCTGGTGTCCGATCATGAATGGCACACGGCGCAGGCGGGGAGCGCACAGATTTGTGCGCTGTATACTCGAAAACAGGCATTGTCGTCCTGTTTTGACGACAAACAAACGCTGATCAAGCCACTGGTCTTGCGGTTTACCGGCGATATTAGCGGCGTCCCGGCGTTGTTCGGTCAATGTGCGCTGACGGTGGTGCAGCAGGATGATGAACAGGGATTTTCTGTTCTGGCCGTGACGAAAACAGAGTGATCAGCGTGACACGTACTACGATATATTTTATATAAATTATCGGACAGGAGCCTATAGATGAAAGAAATCATAGCGATAGCCGCCAGATGGCGCGATGCGAACCCAGAACATGTTGCTGGCGTGGTGCTGGTATGGCAGGGAGAGGTCTACGGTTGGAAAAATTGCTTACGTGACGCGAGTCATGAGCGCCCCGGTGCGTTAGCTGTTGATGTGCAGGATCATATTTTTGAGGCTCAAGGGGGGAATGATTATGACGGAGCTAAATGCTGGGTTGCACAACGTTAGAAATGGAGAGTTGAGGTCATGTCACGAAATTTTAAAATGTGGTTAGGTAACACTGAAAAGGAAACTAATATGATAGCTGGTTTCATTGACAGAAAGTTATTGCACTCTTCACAGGTGAAGGGATTCGATAAGCGTTATTATGAAATCATTGATGTCATTAGGCGTGAATATCCCTATGCGTATTTTCACCTTAATCCTTTCATTTTAATCGGTGCGTATAGAAAAGCGAAACGTGAATTTTATGGTTCACTAGCGAAAAAGGAATAAAAGCATGAGAGTAAAAAAAGGTAAGGTCATATGTACGTCTTTTCTAATTATTGCATTCAGTAGTGTTGTATCGGCGACAGGTATCCCTGTTTTTGATCCCGGTGCACCCATTAAAATCTCTGAAAATAAATCGTACAGTTGCGATAAAAACGGTAATGCACTACAGCTATCTGACGGTATTAAGGTTCCTATGTATTACCGTAACAAGCCGATTACATGCCATAACGATCATTTATGGCTTGATGATAAAGCACTGAGTTTTATTGATCTCGTAGGTTTAGCCGCCAATGAATCCACAGCCAAAAGTGAAGCGTTACCTCACCCATGAGCGCGGTCAGACGGTTTCTCTGCCCGTTCGCCGAGATTCGGCAAAACGCCCTTTTTACCGAACCGTACAGAAGTTATCCCCCGTTTCTGTGGATAACGCTGTATGTTGTGTGCCGGTAGCGGAGACTGCTACCCTATGTTGTACCGGGCTGGGGCGGGATAGGGCATTCCGTGGGGCGGCAGCCCTGCCCTGCCCCGGCTCGGTCTTCGGTTTTACTTCCATCAAGGGTGTATTAACCGAAATGACGATCACCGCCAGCGCGATTATTCCGCAAGCCTCCCGCCGCCCGGACGTTTACAATCAACGGTAACACGTTACCCCGGCTGATTGCGGAGAGTAAAAAATTGAGCACCACTGCCCCCACGTTCCCGCAGATCTCGCGTAGCGCCACCGGCACCCCGGCGGCACCCTATATTGATTTTGAAACCGCCCTGGCGGTACGTCGCCTGGCGGCGGTGCGCGACGACCTGCCCCGCTATCTGCTGGCCCCGGAGATCGCCGTATTGCTGGCCGGGTGTAATGATTTACGCAAACGGATGTTGTTTGAGTTCTTATGGAACACAGGCGCACGGATCAACGAAGCGCTGGCCGTCACCCCGGCTGACATTGAACTTGACGGGGTGCGCCCACTGGTGACGTTGACCACGCTCAAGCAACAGCGACTGACCAAGGCCGGGCGGCCACCGAAGGGCCACCGCCGCACCCTGCCCCTGCTCGATGCGGATTTTGTGCGGCGGCTGCGCGATCACCTGCACACCTTCACCCGCTACCGGACGAAGCCGATCTGGGCCATCACCGACGATACTGCCCGTAACTGGCTGCGTGACACGGTAACGGCTTGTACCACGCAGGGGGTGCGGTTTTCCATCGGCCCAATCTCGCCGCACACGTTCCGGCACAGCTACGCCATGCACCTGCTCTATTGCGGTGCGGCTCCGCTGACGCTCCAGGACTACCTGGGCCACAAGGATTTTAAATCGACGCAGGTCTACGTGCGTATCCGGGCGCTGGAAGTGGGGATCGGCAACGGCTACCAGGTGCGTTTTGGGATGCACCCGGATGAAGCGGCCGCCCTGCTGCGACGCGCCGGACAAATCCTCTAATTGGTGTATAACATTACACACTGTTTACTTGCTGTTCTCATAAGTGTATAACGTTATACACTATGTTGAATCCTGGCCTGGTTGTTTAAGGTGTCATTCAGGCAAGCATAAAGGGTAGCAAGCACGGCTATTTTTGGCTCTGCTACATAATGGTGTGTAACGTTATACAATGTTTATGGGGGATGTATGATTGTGCTGATTGGCAGTCATAAAGGGGGGGTCGGGAAGTCAACGGTGCTGATCAACCTGCTGATGTGCCTCAAACTCAAGACCGGCAAACGTATTGCCGTGCTGGAGTGCGACGAGCAACGCAGCGTGAAAATGTGGCTCGATGAGCGCCGGGAGCGCGGTATCGCCCCGGACGTGGATTATTTTGAGTGCTACACCAACATCCCCGACACGGTTCGCCGCCTGGCGTCCAGGTACGATCTGCTGCTGCTGGATGCGCCCGGCAGCAAGTCGCCGGAGTTCAGGAAATGCCTGGCGGTGGCGGACAAGTTTATCTCGCTGGTTGATCCGACTGCGCAAATCGAAATCAATACGCTGGGCGAGTTGGTTGTGGACGTTCGCCAGGCACAAGCGGCCATCAATCCGGGCCTGGAGGCGCTGATCGTGATGAACCGCTGTCCGACCCATCCGGGCGATCAGGATGCGAGTACGTTCCGCAAGATGATGAACGACGACCCGGACTGGTTGCCGGTTGCCCGTCAACGGCTGTTCAGCCGCACGGCGTACAAACGCGCCTACAATGACGGGGTATCAGTGCATGAATACAGCGACAAGAGCGGCAACAAGGCCCGTGCTGAAATCGAACTGCTGGCAACCGAACTAAATTTATATAGTGTGTAACGTTATATACTATATCGAGGTGATACGATGAAATTGAAAAAGAGTGCCGGGCTGACCACGGTCACGGAAGACAAGACGCTGAAAACCTTTGTGATGGAGGCGAGCAAGCGGCCCGTTTCCGGTTCGCAGATCACCCGCGTGAATTTCTCACTGACGGAAAACGATATCGACCACTTTGACCGCTTGACGCAGGAGAGCGGCGCGAGCCGGGTTGCGGTACTGCGGGCCAGCCTCGATGCCCTGAGCCGCCTGGATGAAGAGACGCGGGGGACGCTGATCCGCCAGGCGGAGATCGCCAGCCCCAAAACCGGCAAGCCGCCGGTAAAACGGTGATTGATGTATAACGTTATACACTAAATTGTTTTACCCTTCTTCGTCGCCGGTCTGTACCGGCGTTTTCTTTATGCGCTTCTGGCGCATGGGAAGGGGCAACAGTGGCTAAAAAGGATAACCCTACCCACATGCCCCTGATGCCCGCCGAAGGCGGTAGCGGACGACCAGGGCGCAATTAACCCCCCTCGTCCTGCCAGGCCGGTTTTTTTTCGCGGGTGCGGTCATACCGGCCATGCGGAAGGGCGGTGTCGAAGATGTGGGATAACAGAAACCGGCTGTCGCCGGTTCTGAAGAACGCATTAATGTATAACGTTATACACTTTATCGAATGAGGTAGGCGACGCCGTTGAAGGCCAGGGAAATAATCAGGGCGGTGGACAAGATCATCATGGCTATCCAGCTTTTGTTGTTCACAAAGCTGCTGGATGTAGAGACATCCTGCACTTTGCGGCCAAGCTGGTTGAGTTGTTGATTGGCGTCGCGGATCGCCTCAGACACGCCGCCGGTGATCTCGTTCTTGATGGCCGAACGGATCTCCAGCTTGGCTTCATCAAGTTGATTATTGAGAATGCTGCGATGTTTAACAGCCAGTTCGTCAAAACTGTTCTCGGCTTCTTCTACGGCTGCTGCTAATTTCTCGATACCGACTTCTAAATTAGAAGGTAAACTATCGACGGCTGTACGGACAGCATGAAGACTGTCACGCAGTTTTTCAGGTATTGATTTGATTTCATTTTCTAAATGAATATAGTCCTCAAGTAGATCATTGATTTTCTGATCTTTAAATTCTTCTGAAAGGCTTTTACTCATGAAATAATCCCTTTGTAGAAAAGAGAGCAAGTCGTAACTTGCTCTCTTCTTTTTATGATAAGTTCAGATTACCGAATGCAATATCTAAATCGGAGTTGAACCCATTCATTAGCATTTTGACAGCGCGAGTATTTGACAATTCTTGTCTTTCCTCTTTTGATGCAGCAGCTCGGATTAACGCTCTAAAATCGCGATCATCATTATAAATATCGTCATATTTTAGACCTGACTTTGTCAGTAGGTTGAATATGTTACTATGATAAACAATGGCCGTGTTTTTTGTTGCTATTTTTTTGCAGGTTTTATCTGAAATAAAAATAGAAAATTGTTTATCGATTGATACATCTTTCTCTGCAAAATTATAGACAATCTTTATTCTTCCTTCATCGACACCCATGTCGAGTAAATTGTATACAGTAGCGATAGAGTCACGCTGTTGTTTATCTTGTACAGTGACTGGAACGATAAAATAGTCGATTAGATCATGGCTTCCCTGGTACTCATTCATCTGAACCATGAATTGTTCAATGTTGGAGGAGCCTACATCAATGATTGTACAATCTACATCATCAATTCTCTTGATGATTTCATCGTATTCTTTTGCTGACAATTTTTCATCAGTTGTACCATCGGTATTTATAGTCTCAACGCGGATTATTTCGGAGCCATCTAAACGAGGTTTTAACAATGTTTGGCAGATGGTCGATTTTCCAACGTTGCCACTGTTATTCAATACTGCGATTTTAAGGTACATAGAAACTCCTTAATTGTTCATAATGTAGTTGGTCAGAAGCGTACCTAGCCGCGTTGCATTAGGTGCCTTCCATTCTTTAATTTTTTCAATGGGAACACTATTTTCTATTGCTCTCATTGCTATATTTTTGTTTCTAAAGCAAACATCTAAATATTGGTTTAGCGCTTGGCTATCTGTTGATGAGACGTTATCTACAGATTCACTGCTTTTTTCTTCTCTGCATTGTTCGTTTTCTTTTTTTGTGCTGACAGCCTTATTTCTTGGTTCATCAACACAGTAGCGTTTTACATACCTTGTAAACTGCGGGTAGCTCATATCAATGGTGCCGTTTTCAATATAGGACTCGTAAATCATCTTTACTGTTTCGCCTAATTTGATCCGATCATTGATGTCTCCCAGCAAAGGCATGAAGGTGCTTTTTCCTGTTCTCGGGTTACTTCGCCAGTCCGACATAGAAAACCTCATGCTGTTAGATTGGCAGTATCCTAACACTCAATGCAACTTAGTGCAAGATAGTGCAACTTTCTTGCTGTTAGTGCAATTTAATGCAATTAATGTGATGCGTCAATACAAATAGTGCAATTTAGTGAAAATTAATGAAACTGGTGAGGTTTGCAGGGTTTGAAGATAGGCACGTTGACGATGTTTACAAGTGGCTGCGCCACTCGTAAAATCGTCCGTGCCAAAGGGGATACCCCTTTGAAACCCCGCTGGCGCTTGGCGTGACCTAGCGGTGTCGTAGTTGTTGTCATTGGAGGCGTCATATGGCAGAAAAAAAGAATAAGGATAAGGTCGTCGCCTTTCGACTGTCCCAGGAAGACTTTGCTCAATTCGAAGAAAAGCTGGCCTCTTCAAACATGAAGAAGTCTGAATTTTTTCGAGAAGTTTTTTTAAATTCCAACGTTAATATTACCGTAAAAGCCGCACCATCTAAAGACTTGGAACGATTAACTTTCATATTTAATAAAGCCAGTAATAACCTAAACCAGGTCGCACACCAGGTTAACTATGCACATCTATCAGGTAAGGTTTCAGAGCGGCTATATAAATCTGTGAATAATGTACTCGTCGATATTCGTCAGTTACTTATGGCGGGGGTGGATGATGTTGATTAGAGTGAGCGGGTATAATGATGGTGTGAAAGAGTATCTGGAGGAAGGGATTAAGAATGGTAGGGATTTTACGCGTGAGGAATTAGATGAGCGTGTGATTCTTTATGGTGATTTAGCACTTACAGAAATGGTCTATCAGCAGATACCAGATAATGGACAAGATAGATATATAACAATGACGTTATCATTTCGTGAAGATGAGGTGTCATTCGATACTCTTCATGCTATAACTAAAGAAACACGGCAGTTTTTAATGTACGCCTATGAAGATGAAGAGTATAATTTCTATGCGGAAGCACATATTCCAAAATTAAAAGAAATTCAGGATAAAAAAACTGGAGGCATGATTGAGCGAAAACCTCATATACACATTGTGATTCCTAAAAAGAATTTGTTATCAGGTCGGATGTTTGATCCTGTCGGTTCCAATTTTGGACAGTCAGTAAAATATTTGGAATCCTTTCAAGAGTATATTAACCAGAAGTATAAATTAGCATCGCCGCGTGAACATGTTCGCGTTGATCCAACAAGCGCCGCTGATGTTTTATCACGCTATAAAGGTGATGATTTCAGAAGCAAGAATCAGGACTTTAAAAAACAGCTTGTTGCGGATGTAATAGAGAAAAACATAGCCAGTCGGGCTGATTTTTATCAGCATGTGACTTCTTTTGGTGATACGAAAATCAGGAATAAAGGAAAAGATAATGAATACATTGCCGTCAAACTTCCTGGTGACGCCAAATTTACCAATTTGAAAGAAACCATTTTTCACGACGATTTTATTGTTAGGCGAGAAGTCAAAAAACCACCATTAGATAAAGCTATTATCCGTGACCGTCTGCTGGAATGGCCGCAGCGGGCAAAGGAAATAAAGTATGTCAGCAAGGCAACACCCAAGTTTCGGCAACTCTACAAAGCAGCCGAACCAGCAGAAAAAATAAAACTCCTGGCGGATCGTCAGGCTGCATTTTACGCAAAGCATAGGGGGCAATATGAGTTACACCCTGCCGAACGGCAAAGAGATCACCAGCGAGGTATTGCTGAAACTGAAAGCCGAAGAATTACCGGCCTTACCGATGGCTTGCAAGGTGTGTCCGGCCGCGATGTGGCAGTTGACCGGCACAGTGAACAAGCCAGAAATACGGTGTTATTGCCGGGTGATGCACACCTTCACCTGGGACAGCCGGAATCAACTGGAGGTATTGGATTGCGATCTGATTTATCAGCCAGAAGAGGAAATGGAAACGCTAGGGAACACGACTTCGACAAGTTTACCGCCGTTCCTGGCGTCCCAACTGTCACAGAGTCCGCCCTCAGACGAGGTTATGCCGTTAGGGGAGGAATGGGAGGAGGATCTGCCGGAACGCTAAATGTGCCCCCTTATGCACTTAACCCGCATAGGGTCGCCAGTCTCAACGATATAAAGAAACGAGGAGACATGCTGTTTGGTCAAGCACAAGCAGAACCTCGGAAGCGACCAACGCGCGTAAATCCAATACGCCGCGTGATGCCAAGGCCCGATAAAAAAGCCTCATTCGTGGCTGCGTATTTTTTGCGGCGGCTGGAGCAAGACAAAATCCTGCCTGCCCAACGGCGTGAGATCTACACCATCGACAAACGATTTTTTGAAACACGGCGAACCATCTTGGCAGATGAGCGCTTAAACCGTAACGAAAAATCGCAGTTTGTCTCTGTATTAACGTTCGAACGTTTGAAGGCTCACCATGCCATCAAACACCCTAATAAGCCTTTTGAACAGGAGAGTCCAGATATGGGAAGTGCTGCTATTCGCAACCTGATGAACACCAAACGCTTACCGGATAACTCGATATCCGGCCCGGAGGAAAAAGACGTGCCGCCAGCCAGAGAGCGGTTCTCTAAAATTATTCAAAATATCAATACACATATGGCAGAGAAACGGGAGAAAGACAGCCAGCGTGGTATTGCGGCCAATGATCTTTACACCAAACGTGCCAGGTTCAGCCAAAATGTTCACTATCTGGATAAGAAGACTGATAAAACGCTGTTTGTTGATACGGGCAAAGCGATTGCAGTACGTAAAGGATGTATGACGGAATCGGCAGTGGCCGTTGCGCTGGAACTGGCGAAAGAAAAATTCGGCAGCACGCTGACTATCAAAGGTAGCCAACAGTTTAAAGACCAGGTGATTGAAGTTGCCGCGAAGAACAGCATGGATGTTCATTTCACTGATAAGGCGATGAACAAACAGCTTGCTGAACGGCGGGAGGAGCTGGCGATTGAAAAAGACGGCCAGCGTATAGAACAACCGGCAACAGCAACTGCTGAAATGGCTCAGAAAGACAAGGTTACAGAAACAGAGTCGCCCGCACGCGAAACTGATCTCGATGCTGCTATGCAATCGAAGTCCCATGACTCGGAGCCTCGGCCCGGAACCGCAAATACTCACACTAAGGATGAAAAAGAACGATATACCGTTACTCAGGGGGTTTTACTGGAGCATGGCGCAGCCCCTTATAAGTTCAAACCAGATATGGATAAACCGGAAAATGAACGTGATAACAGTTATTACGTCAAGCTCCAGATGGATGATGGCAGAACGCATACCCTTTGGGGAGTTGGGCTGGAAAGTGCTGTCGAAGGGCTTAAAGCTAACGAGCGTGTGCAATTCGTCGATAAAGGCGTGGAGCCGGTGCGCTGGACAGAAACACTGGATGATGGGTCTACAGTGGCGAAATCGGGTAATCGCCGGGTCTGGGAAGGCGAACCGCTAGAGCGCGAACGTGAGCAGAAACATGATGTTTCTACCCCACAGATTGAGGATGATGGGCCAGATGTGGCCTGATTGGCAAGGGGAGGGGGCCAGCCCCGGAGGGCTGGCATTCCGGGTGCTATGTGGCTGCCCGACAAGCGCCGAAAGGGCGGGCTTAAGCCCGCCCCACGGTTAGCTCCTAACTTCGTAGTTCAGAAACGCCGCGAACTCCGTATTTCCCTGTTGAACGCGGATCTCACACAGTGAGCCGCGTACCATCCAGGTAAATGCTAATAGCGTCAGACAGACCACGATTAGGCCGTACAGCAACAGTTTTCGTGACATTTACTTGCCCCTTGGAAGCTAAGAGGCTAACATTACGTTGTCGAGACATAACATTGAGCCTCAAGTTGATTGATAAAAAAATCACTTGGGGCTTTTTGCTGTCTGCGACTAGCCGAGGCTTGAAGCAGACGGCTTCAAGCACCCGAATGGATAATACCAGAACATACGGATTTTCCAGTGATTTTTTGTTATACCTGATAGTATTCATAGCCTGACTTGTGTTCTATGGGATAGGTAAGACATGCCTAATGGTGAGTCAAAACAAAAGCGCAGGCCAGTTGGCCCTCAGAAAACTCGGCAAGAGATCCGTAAGGATTTTTTAGAGAGGAGAAAACTAACGCACAAAAGGCTGGACATATATATATCGAATGTAGTTAGGGATGACCTTGATTTTCTTACAAAAATCTATGATAAAACTCAGGTTGAGATCATTGAGGAACTTATCAAGACTGCCAAAAAGAACTGTGGTTTTAAAGATCCTATGTAATGTAGTTACACGGGGTTTCGATTATTGATCGTAACTAGCTAACGTGATAGCTTATGCGGGTTAAAGAATTTTCACGAGCGGGGCGTCTCGGTAACTACGCCTAGAGGGTGTGGCGCAAGCCACAAAAAGTAAAACCCCCTGACTCTACTCTGAACTTTGGCCGGCTCGGATAGAAATCAGGGGGTGTAAACTGGCGCGGTGCCAAGAAGGATTATATCAAATGTATAGCCTATCGCAACCCCATAGCTCGGCCATAAGAGCAGGATGGGGTGATTGAACAAGATTTAACCTCAGTTCAGCCTGGCGCACTATTACAACCTACCTCCAAGATACACCGGCATCATGAGCCAGTGTTCTGTGGATCACTGCCTAATATTGTTCCTGTAAAACGTTTCGCGGCAGCATTAAAGCAGCACGACTGGAACCGCAATCCCCACATCTACAAACTGCGTTGTCAGCGTGGCCAACGTCTTTCCGTTCGTTCAGAACGCAGGGAAACGGCTGATGTTTTGGCGCTTGCCTTCGTTGCTAACTGTGACTATAGCCCTGATAGTGATTATCTTTTCGAGGTCATGTGTGGTGTTGAAGATCTGGCGAAGCAATGCGGCCAGCTTCACGTTAATACCAACGGCCGTAAAACCTATGACCCTATACTCAATACCATCCGCGACTGGAAAGATGCGGGGGTTATTGTTGTGCTCAAAGGACAAGATCCAGATACGAGGCAACAAAAAGCGATGCGTATCTGGCTGAAACCTGAGTTCTTTGAAATGCTGGGGTTCAGCATTTCAGAACTGAGGGAGATTGTCACCAAGCTCCGGCGCTGGATGGAACGTAAAGGATTACGTGATACCTGGAAAGAACGCTATGCCAAACATGTCATGCGGTTAGCACGAAGCAACGTTGCCAGCATCGAGGATAAACATTCCTTGAAGAACCTGCTGAAAAAAATCAAACGGTTGGTGCTTGGAGATGATGCCCGTATCCAGGATGAACAACAGCAACTGGTTTCTGAACTGGAAAAAAAACTACGTGAGACAGAGCAAGCATTGGGAGAACAGCCAAAGGATGAACGCAAGTATTGGGCCATCTATTCCCGTTGGAAAGCACAGCAACCGATGGCTGTATCAATGAAACTCGAACGAGCTATTAGTCAAGAAAACCCTGGCATTATTGGTGAAGCTCTCCATCGGCTCTATGTTGAGCGAATACGACGAGACGGTCTGTAACCCCCTGATATAGTCATTAACCGCTTGGCGGCGGTGTTGTGCTGCGCATAAGCCTACTGTGCTGCAATTTCCTTCATAAAATGCTCCCTTCCTTCGACATTATGCCCTCGAAAACCCACCTTACTTTTACAACCTACCTGCCTGTGAGCAATAAATAAACAGTTAAATTCGAATTACCTGTTATATAACCGATTAAATTCGGAACAGGATGAATAACAGAGGTTAATTTCGTACATAGCTCCTGAACAAAACGACCTTTTAAAAAAGGTGATAGGCGCGCTCACACCGCAGCCTATCGGCGCGGTGATTAAAAATGACTTCGCTTGCAGCGGCCAAGGCCGCGCCACTCAGAAACGATCGCTTTAATAATTGAAGAATAGCCACCGTAAGCGCCCTAAAGGGTCGCTAACGCGCAGTACAGCCCGCCGGTATAGAAATACCGGCGACGGCGGTAAACCGCCTGGCAAACTGCGTGCTTTCAGCAGAGGCTACCGAATATGAAAGTAGCTAAAAGTCCCGTTAGGCTAATCAGGGCAGAGGGGGTATCTGGGATCTAAGATGATCGAAAGGCCCGGCGGTTCTAAAATAGTGTCTTATGTTACTTAATCGAGCCGCCTTCTATGCGCTTCGCGCATCCTGGCACTGTGGAAATAGTTTGGGTTCTACGCCTAACGGGACATTGAGACTCTGCCGGTTGATATTCTGCGCCAGCGGATCAGAACACTGGCGGGTGGTAGCCCCATTGGCTAAAGAGACAAATGTCGTATTTTGTAGCTTCGCTCCCACTGAGCCTTAATGTGACATGTTCACTGTGACTGGATGCGGAAAAATCTAGGTTTCCGGCGTGGCATCCCAGCTTTGCCGATGGGAAATTATTGGGGACATTTATAAAATCAGCCGTTCCTTTTCTTTAACATTTGTGCAACAAGGGAGGTCAATCTATCAAGATGCCCCCCCATATCCCTTAGCTGAAGGATCTCATCAGGATCTAACCTGAACTCTCTGTTTTCCCTATGATTATCGATGATTAACTGTGCGAGTTTGTCATCTCGACAATAAAACCAACATTCAGGAATATCAAGAGCTTCCGCAAATTTGCATACCAAAGAAAATGGTGGGTTATGCGTTTCGTTCTCATAATGCGAGATACTGCTAGCCGCAGAATCCATCTCGGCTCGTTCTGCGAGGTCATCCTGTGTTAATCCCGCTGCTTTTCTCGCCTGCTTTAGTCTTCTACCAATCATAATCCGGCTCCAGTGAAAGGCGTACCGAACTTTAGAATTACTTAAAAAAACAATGAAGTAGTATAACTAACATTTAGATTAATATTTTAGGTATACTAAAATTCATGTTATCGATTCTAAAATAGTTGCAATGCGTAACTTGCTTGTTTACTATTATACTGTACGCATATACAGTTGTTTTGTGTTGGGTTTCATTGATCGATCCTAACGATCAATAAAGGATCATTGATCTATGAAACCAATTGGATATGAAATCTGTAATCGTTCAAAATACATAAGATACTAAAAATTCAACATACTAAAATTTTTCGAACGCTCACCAGGGGAATTCGTCGTGCTACTGCTATTGCCTAACGGATAGGGGAGGTTCTATGAAGGCTTGGTATCTGCTCTGTTGCCAAGAAAATACTTGGCGCAGAACACTGAAAGCGCTGGATGATGCTGGAGTTGAGGTTTGTTGCCCTTTGAGTCACGAAACTCGTGCAAGGACTGACAAAAAAAATGCTGTGAGACACGTACAGTATCCTGTTTTTCCTGGTTATATCTTTACCCGCTTTGATCCATCCCACATACACACAACAACCATTATAAAAATGCCAGGCGCAAAATTATTTGTACGCTTCGGTAAAGAGATAAGTATCATTCCTGATAATGTTATAACCGCGATGCGCTGTGCTGAATTTGAACTATTAAAAGTAGGTTATGATAGTTTCAAATGTCGCAATGTGCCTCCACTTTTATTGAATAAGATGCAAGAGATTTATGTGACGAGAGATCGGCAGGAACGGGTTTTCGCGCTTATGTCATTATTGTCTTTGCCGTTCTCATTATGGAAGGAAAGCGCGTGAGTTATTACAGTTAGTATACGAAGAGGTAAAAAATGACAAAGCCCGATGAGGCTAAATCAAAAAAAAGCCCAACGAGTGTTTATATTCCAGCAGATCTTAGAAATCAACTGGAAAAATTAGCACTAGAGATAGGCTTTAAGAGAGGGAAGCATATGACATCATCTTCCCTTGTTCAATATCTCATTAGTGAGTATGGGGAGGTAGCGAAAGAAAAATTGATATTCGAAAGTCAGCGTGATCATTAAGGTGGTTGTATGAAATTAATATGGGGTGCAATAATTATCGTTTGCCTGCTATCATGGAGTTCAGTAATTTATATTGCCCATGCGATTTTGTTTTAATTTCCTCCACTAAGAGCAGCGCTTAAGTGTTTTTTATTTTCATTAAATAATTAGGATAGATAATGAAAGGTATAAGGTCTGCTCAATCTAAACTCAAGAATATGCAAGAACACATTCTCGTTATCGGCGTAACGGGGACGGGGAAAAGCACATTGTTAACTAAAACAAAAATACCAGACTCTAAATATTTTGATTTTATTGATTTGTGCAAAAATAAATGTTTTCAACACTATCTGTGTGAAGAGAATGGCGAATTGTTTTTTGATACGCTGTTAGCTAGTAATGAAAAAACTCTGATACTGGATGCAGTGCATTTTCCTGTAGACCTGAATAGTTCTACACTGGTTAGTTTCATAAAAAAAGCCAGTGAGCAGGATAAGCGCCTAATCGTTGTAACTTTTCCCTCTGAGGCAGAAAGAATCGAATGGCTTTTTGGTGCGGTCATTTCAATGTCTGGACGAAGGAATAATGACCGCGAATGTTGTGTGAAAATCGTATAAACCAATACTAAGGAGTTATTATGTTATCTGCTGCGACCTTTTTGTCGCTTGCAGTACAATGTGCTCCCTCGGTTCATCCTGATACAGCCCATGATGTGGCCCGTGTAGAGTCTGGTTTTAACCAATACGCGATTGGTGTTGTGGGTCAGAAAAATGGAATTTTCCCTAAATCGCTGGATGATGCCTTAGCACATGTACAAAGATTGCAAGCACAAGGTAAACGCTATTCAGTTGGCTTAATGCAAATTACCAGCACAAACTTTAAGAAATATGGTGTAACTGCATCTCAGCTCTTTTCTCCCTGCACTAATTTATCTGTGTTCGAAAAGATAATGACGGATTGTTATTCTAGAGGTGGGACTCTTAAAAGAGCACTTAGCTGTTATTACTCGGGTAATTTTACAACAGGTCAGAAATCTGAAAAAGATTTTTCTCAAACTAGTTATGTAGGAAGAATAGGATATACTCCTCCGGCTGGCGGCTATGAAGTTCCAAGCACTAAAGCGGAAAGAGGAGGGGAGTCCAAATCGGAGCCTAGCATAGAACCAGTACCTTACACCCCTCCTGATTTTGAGTCATGGGATGTTTTACGTGAATATCCTCGACCTGCGAGTCCAGGGAAAAATAATGAACCAAAGCCAACATCAAAAAATGGTGATAAAACGGATGCATAGTAAAGGTGAGGTCTGGTTAACCCCAAGTTAACATTATTAACACCAATCAATATATTAACTAAACACGTCGGTCATATTTTTAAATAGGTGCTTTTATGAAAATGAATGATTCTAATTTATCCGAAAATGTTAAGAATATCAGCGGCAGTAAATTTACTGCTATTCATTTTAATCAATTGGTTTTCGGTATTGTATTTTTAATGCTGCCAGAAATTGCGATGGCGGGATGGATTGATACTTTGAAAAGTTGGTCAAAGGAAATTCAAGTAGGTCTATATGCCGTTGGTGGCATATTGGCTCTTTCCTCTTTGATGTGGGTAGGTATCCGTTGGCAGATCTCTCGTTCTAATGGAGACATGGAGACTACAGCTATGGATTATTTTAAACAAGTTGGCGTTATCGCTGTTGTTGGCTCAACGATGATCCTTGGTGCGGCTGCCTGGCAATTCTTTGGAGGGACGGGGGTTTAATGAACGAACCAAAAGATGGTGAAATTCTAAAATTTGACAGTCATAACGGCATGAGCCGAGTTGCTATGCAATGGGGTATACCTGTTTTTCCTCTAATCTTCTGTGTTATGGGATTTGCCCTAACGGCTTTAGTTGGTCTGTTAGTTCTTGGTGGGTGGGGGATCTTTATAGCAGCACCGTTTGTTATTTTTGCCCTCTTCCTGAGAATAATTAGTGAACGTGATGATAAAGCCATGCGGAGAATGTTCTTTTCTATCAGACGTTGGCGTCGCAACCGTAAATATGGCCGTCATTTATTAATCACACCACGAAACCCTAAATGGAGTAGATACAATGTCCAACGCCAGGCAAAAAAACGTGTTCTCGCCAGAGAATAACAAGGTGCCGGTGATGGGGTTCCATGTACACCCGCATATTGTTACTGTAAGTGGAAACCGGCTACTAAGTTTATTACGCTTTAAAGGTACATCACATGAAACTCGCGATCAGGAAGTGTTGAATCGAGAGTTTGGACAACTTAATCGATTTTTCCAAGCACTAGGGAAAAAGGAAGGTAAAAACTTACTGCTTCAAACGTACACAACTAAAAGTAAAGTGAGTATCGATGCGAAATATAAAATGGAGCTTCCTGTAATACAGGATTTTGTCGATGCTTATATCGCCCCATTTAGAGACGGTACTTTTAGAGAAATAGGTTACAGTATTGCACTAATTCTCAAGTATCATGACTTAGAGGAAGGAATTTCCCGGATGGTCGAATTACTGACTATCTCTGAAAGTATGCTGGAGCCATTCGGCGTAGCGATTATGGGAATGGAAGAAAATGAACATGGTGGTTTGTACTCACAAATTGGACGATTTTATTCATTATTACTTAATGGCCATGAGCAAAATATTCTGATCAGCGATACTCGCTTAGGCGACGCCGTGATTGATAGTGAGACGGCATTTGGGGCTTATGATTACGTCGAGAACCGGCCAAATCATAGTAAGCGCCGGTATGCTACAACGTTTGATCTGCGCGACTATCCCGATGAATCGATTCCTGGGATGTGGGATGAAGCGGTTGAAGAACAATTTGATTTTACGTTGATTCAATCGTTTCTTTTCGAAGACCGTAATAAAATGAAACGGCAATTTAAAGCACAGTCCTCTGATTTGGCATCTACAGAAGGTGAGTCTAGTCAGACTAATGAAATAGCTGACGCAATCCAAGGCGTAACCCAGGGGAAAAGAGTGTTTGGTCGTTATCATGCATCGCTTGTTGTGTATGGTGACACACCAGAGAGTGCTGTTAGTAATGGTGCTAAGATGGAGTCGTTATTTATTACACATAATGCGACTTTTGTTAAATCTACCAGTACCAATATTGATACTTGGCTAACGCAATATCCTGCATTTCTTGATGTGATTTACCATATGCCTAAATCCACGGAGAACTTGGCGTGTGGATTTTCATTACATGCGACCCCAACTGGTAAGGCTGTAGGTAATCCTCCTGGAGATGGAACGGCTTTAATGCCACTTAAGACAGTAAAAGAGGGTATTTTCTTTCTTAATGCGCACGATAGTCCACCTGGACAGAATAACACAGGGGAAAAGCTACCTGGTCATATTATTAACCATGCGATGACTGGGGCAGGGAAAACTACTATTGAAGCAACAGAGTTGGTTTTTTTCAGTCGGTGGAACCCAATGTTCTTCGGTATAGACTATAACCACTCAATGGAAAATGTATTTCGAGCATTGAAAACGTCATACTTTTCAATTCAACCAGGTGTTTTTACTGGAATTCAGCTATTCCAACTACCTGACTCTCCAGATTTGCGGCAGTTTCTTTTTGATACCGTGAAACAATGCGCAGGTGGCGATGATGTAACACCTACTGAGGAAGAAGAAATACAAAGTGCTATTGATGCAGTTATGAGCCACGGTGACATCAGTAAGCGTAGTTTTTCATTATTAATGCAATCTATAGATGAGCATGGCGGAAACTGTCTCTATACCCGTTTAAAAAAATGGTGTCGTATTGTTGATGGTCAGAAGGGACAATATGCTTGGGTAGTGGATTCGCCTCGCAATAAATTTGACCCTCGTGATTTTCGTAGATTAGCCTTCGATTGCACCAAAATTCTAAATAGAGAGTTTGCAGGTAAACATCCTATTGTAATGGAGGTGTTGTTAAATACATTTTTCTTCATGAAGCGGCAAATGCACGCTCAGGAAAAAGGATGCTTGCTGATTAATATGATTGCAGAGTATTGGGCACCGCTTTCTTTTGAAAGTACTGCCGAAGCCATTAAAGAAATTCTTCATGCCGGTCGTATGCGTGGTGAGATCTTGATGATGGACACTCAAACACCAGAAGCTGCATTACAAACTAAATACGCACCATCAGTGGTTCAGCAAGTTATTACACAGCAATGGATGGCCAATGAACAAGCCAATAGGGAGAGTTACTCTAAGTTCAATATATCTAACCGTGAGTTTGATAAAATAGCAGAACTTGGCCGTTTTAGTCGTGAGTTTATGGTTAAGCAAGGTAGTAAGTCCGTCATGGTTAAATTTTCATTAGATGGAGATTTAAAATACTGGCTGCCTTTATTATCAGCTACAGAGGAAAACTTGGCAGTTGCACAACGAGTAAGAGAACAACTCGGAAGTGATGAACCAGAAGTATGGGTGGCATCTTTCCTTGATGAGATGGTCGCGGTTTCAGTCAGGAAGGATTTAGCTGATAAAGGGTTAAATTCCGATGATCCTGCTTTATGGGTGCCAGCATTCCGAGCTGCGATGAACACATTAAATCGTCCCGTATCAATGGTTCTACCTAAAATTATTGACCAGTAAGGATATTTATATGAGAAAGTGGAAGGCTATAGCGGTAATTATTGCTGCACAATTTTCTTTTCTCGATGTGCAAGCCAGTGGTATACCCACGATTGATGTTGCAAATATTGCGCAACTGGCTGCTAATGCGAAACAACAGGCAGATGAAGCCCTGGCGCAACTAAATAAAGCTAGAGAGGCTATCGCACAGGCAAAATCACAATATGACCATTATAAGGGTATTGTCGAGGGAAATGACAAGTTGGGAAGCTTCCTTAATGACCCGTTGTTGAACCAGGTATTACCATTAAAAGATTGGCGTGATGTTTATTCAAACGCTGAGGATTTAACAAATCTTAGGAGTAAGTATGGATTAACTAGTAGCGACCCGAAGGTACAAGAAGCGTTCGACAAGTTGCTTGCTCAAGCTGGAATGCTTGAAAAAGCTTATGATGCCAGCAATGACCGTATTCGTAATGCAGATCAATTACGTCAACGTTTAAACACCGTGGAGACACCCAAAGATAGGGAGCAACTTGGGTTACGGTATCAGCAAGAAATGTTGGAGCTACAGAATCAACAGCTACAGCTACAAAACGCCAAAATGCTCATGGAAGAGAAGGAGAAGCTAGAAGACCGTAAGCGTGCTCAGGATTTCCAAGACTATATGCTGCGTAAACGTCCAAATCTGCCAAAGTATGATTAGCGATATGCTCAAAATTTGTTTATTATGAAAGTATCGTCAATATAGAGGAGGTGTGTGATGTTTAATTCTTTTAAGAAAAGTCTTCTTGTTTCACTTGTTTTAGGTGTAGGAATAACATTAGCTGGATGTAACGAAGATAAAGGAAAAGCATTTGTTGGTCATTGGTATCAGCTTACTGACTCTAAAAAACCGACTGACATTTCTATCAACTATGACGCTGGCGTTTTTCATGTAAATATTAATGCTAACTCTTGGACTCCTGAAAAAGGTATAGGATACGTAGTACGAAAAACAGAAGCTAAAGCTGAATCTGACAACGTTTTAAATGTATTGGATGGTTCAGGTACAATGCGACTTGAGGATAACAAGCTCCTTTATAAGGGAGATACTTACTCTAAAAAATAAGAGGACTTTGATATGGATGTGCAAGTTGCACAAACTCTATATCAGGCCATCGACGCATCGTTAGAATCTACATTGGCTACCGGCACCACAAATATTATGATGGGTGTCGGTGTTTTGTTTGGAATATTTTGGTTGATTTATCTAAACATGAAAAGCATCCACTGGCTTTTTCAGGGGTTGGATGTGGCTATCGAAGATTTGGTTTTAACGATACTAAAAGCATCTTTTGTTATATATTTTGCTTTTAATGTTGGCTGGTATATTAACACCGTTGTTCCGGTTGTGAATGATTTGCCTGTATGGATGGGGAAAATACTGTCTTCATCGGGAGGTGAGCAATATAATTTAGTTGATGCCTTAATATCTAACTTCATGACCTCTGTATCTGACACAGCTAGCGCAATGGAATTCTCTCCTGTTAGTAATTTTAAAGGCACTTTACTTGGTATATTGGCTATAGTCTTTCTTTTAGTCGGTGGAATACCGTTTATATTGGTTTGTGTTGGAACTCTGATTACACTAAAAGCAGCTACAACAATTATTCTAGTTGTTGGCCCTTTATTCATCGCTTTAGCTCTTTTCCCAGTGACTCGACAATACTTCTGGGGATGGGTTTCTGTTATAGGTGGGTTTATGCTTACTCAAGTGTTATTCAGTGTCGTATTAACGTTAGAAATGAATTTCATTAATAGTAATATAGTAAAAAACGGAGTGATGGACACAGACCTGTTGAGTTGCTTCGCTATTTTGCTTTATTTCGGCGCTTTTACCATGTTGGCTACAGAAATTCCTAATTATGCAGCTTCAATTATGGGCGGCTCACCTGCGGGTGGTGTCACTGGTGTTGGTGGGATTTTGGGCCGCTCTTTAGGTACTACTGCTGCAACCCGAATGAGTAAGTCAATGGGTAAAAAACTAATGAATCTCAGAAATCGTAACCGTATCTCATAATTCACTCCTACCATTCTAAATTCAATGTCTATTGGTTACTGAATGAATTTCATACTTGCTCTTATTGCAAGTGAACTCTCATCTGTAGCAGCGAGGACTTTTCAATGCTATCTCGTAGTAATAAAAATAAAGTTGTAGATCGAGAAAAGAAATTTATCTATAACGATGAACAGTTGGCAGGTAAACAACAGGACGTTAATCGCCACATAATGGCTTATACACAAGCGGCTAAGTGGTTTGAAAAGCGGGTCGCTGATGATTACCGTCTTAAAGCGAGAAACAGTCGTTGGTTGGCTGTATTTTTCGGTGTTTTGTCTTTCATGTCAATTGCCGCTTTAATGGGAATAACACCATTAAAAACGGTAGTCCCTTTTGTTCTTAGAGTCGATAATAACTCCGGTTATGTTGATGTGGTAAAACCGGCGACTGAATCTGGAGAATCACCAGAAGTTAAAGAAGATAAGAGAAATATTGTTGCTTATGTGATGGCGCGAGAATCATACAATTGGGCCTCACAACCGGCTAATTACGCCTTGGTACAATTGTTATCCTATGACGATGTTTTCCAAGAATATAGAAACTTCCAACTATCAAGTAAAGGGTATGTGGCTCAATTGGGTAAGGTTGAGCAGTTTCGAACAGAGGTTAATGCAATGGTGCCTCTCAGGAACAGTAGTGAGCCTGCTTTGGCAGCAAATAAAGATATTCGTACCTATCAGGTAAGATTCACCAAAACACTCTTGGATGCTAATGGCAAACCATCTTTGGATGCCATACCGACTCGCTGGGTTGCCACTATGTCTTTTGATTACAAAAACCCGGCAACTTCGGAAGGTGATGACTGGCTTAATCCGCGTGGTTTTGGGGTGCGTGCTTATACCAAAACTCAAGAAGTCAGCGGGGGCTAACATGAAAAAAACTGTAATTGCGTTGCTGTTGATAACACTAGTTCCCTGTGCCAACGCAGAAACTGGCGGAAAGGGTTCTCATCTGGATCGTCGCGTACAAACTGCAACTTACAGCCCAGATAATGTTTATCGTATTTATGCGATGAAGAATCGTGTAACAGCCATAAAACTAGAAGCGGGCGAAACTATCAATATGGATAATGGAGCATTGGGTGTCGGTAAACCCGGTAATCAACAAAATCCTGAGTGGCTAATTGGGGCTAATAAAGATGGTAGTATGATATTGATAAAACCAAGTCAATATGCAGAAGAGCCAGAAACAAACGTTATTGTTAATACCAACAGACGAACTTATTTGTTTGAGTTGAGGCTCGCTAAAACTTCCGCTGCAATGACCTATCTTTTTCGCTTCGACTATCCTTCGCCACCAAAAATTGGTGATACACCATTTAAGGGGCGAGAGATTAACGTTAACCCTTGCAATGGTATTATTAATCGTCAATATCAGAAGCGCGGCGATATGGTTTTGTCCCCTTATGAAATTTGGGATAATGGTACATTTACTTGTTTGCGTTTCCCTACTAATGCCTCCCGCCCAGTCATTTATGAGGTAATGCCTGATGGTACGGAGTCAATGGTAAATACCCATTCAGTAAATGACATTTTAGTTGTGCATGGTGTCAGTAAAGTATTTCGTCTTCGGTTGAATAAATTGGTGTTGGAGCTTCGTACTACGGCAAACAACACCGGCTGGTACAACTATAACGGCACCACCACTGGTGAAATCAGGGAGGTGAAAGATGCAGGTAAATGATGCGTTGCTGCCAGAAGAATCAAACGCGCCACCGGTTAATAATGAAGGCATGAACGAACCACCAAAATTTGAGGCTAAAGGTGACTTCGATACACGTCGAGTCCGCAGGAAAAAAAACTTTGATAATAAAGCCTGGAAGGTCATTGGGGTAATGGTCTTATTTTGGGTTGTCGTTGTTGTCGGGATTATTTGGTTTGCTGTCTCGAAAATGGGGGAGAACAGTACACGAGTTGACGAGTCCAAAGTGCAAGCTGACCCAGCGATGGCAAGCCGTAAAGCAAAAGACGATGGTATGAGCCGGATGATGGAGAAGTACAATGATTCACCAGTAGAACAACCCGCATTACCACCTAAAACGGCTGGAGGTTCAGCGAAGGCACCGACATCAGCAGCAAGTCAGATTTCCCGTGATGAAAGTAGCTCAACGCCACCGGTAGAACGTCAAGAGGAAGGGTTATTTATCTCTGTTAATCGCTTCGATTCTGGTGGTTTGAGTGCTGGCAGCAATGTCAGTACCGGCTCAGGAAGCGGTGATGATGATCCAGATATAGCCAAAATTCGTGCGTATGCCAATGCGGCCCCATCTGAACCTGGTAATGAAACACTCCGTAGTAATAGTGGGCTAGCCGGTTTTGGCGCTCAACGTAGCGAACTGGATAGCCTAACTGCAACGTCGTACCCAAGCACAAAGGCATATCGTATGCCTAACCCCAAATACTTGCTCAAACGACGAACGAGCTTTCAGTGTGTGCTTTACAACGGCGTTAAGACAGACCATCCGGGATTTATTACATGTCATTTAACCAGGCCCCTTTATTCTGCCGATGGCAGTGTGATCCTAGCGGAAGCCGGTGCGGAATTACTCGGAGAGCAAAAGGTTGAAGTGAAAGCCGGACAGAGCAGCATTTTCACCAGTTGGACGGATCTGGAGACGGCTCCTGGTGTCCGGGCATCCCTTAATGGCTTAGGAACGGATGCTATGGGGCGTAGCGGTACTGACGCCTTCATTGATAACCACTACGGCCAGCGCTTCGGTGGGGCGATCATGCTTTCATTCATTCAGGATGCATTGCAGTCCGCTGCGAACGCAACACAAAAATCCAGTAGTAACGGTTACACCGTCAACAATAGTGAGAAAAATGTTGAAGATATGGCAAGTAAGGCGTTGGAAAACAGTATCAACATTCCTCCTACGGGCTACGTGTTACCTGGCACTGTGATTAATGTGATTGTAAGTCAGGACATTGATTTTTCTCCTGTGTTTAAAACGAGGTGATCACTATGCAGAAATTGCGTAATCCGCTTTTTCCAAAGCGTATCATCATTGCATTAGCCATGCTGCTATCAGCGATACTGCTTTCTCTATTGAGCAGGTTTTTACGGCCTGATGTGCCAAGTAATCCCCCGGTGCAGTCGGAGATAAATCAAGGCCAGGTAAAGCGTGTGATCGATGGTGATACGCTCGATGTGGTCGTTATGAACAGCACGCTACGTGTGAGGTTACGGGGGATTGATGCTCCAGAGAAAGATCAGCCCTGGGGCGATCAGTCAGTACAAATGTTGAAAAGCTATTTGCCTGAAAACTTGACAGTTTGCTTACGTCTTTATGGACAAGATCGTTACGGGCGAGAGTTGGCTGAACTTTTAGTCGATAGACCAATACCCGCGTCTGTATCAATGATGCCTTGTTCGGCTTCTGTGAACCGATTGATGGTACTGAACGGTGGTGCTTGGGTGTACCGCTACAAGGGAAAGGCAGTCGATAGCGACCTGTTATCGCTGGAAGATAACGCGCGTAGTCACAAACGGGGTTTGTGGACTGAATCTGAACCTGTCCCGCCTTGGCAGTGGCGTGTTCAACATCAAATTGTTGACCCCAAAATCCTCAAGTAAAGGAAATATTTTAATGATAAATATGATTATTTCCGGCCAAACGCTGGTTGGGAAAACAACGGCTATTAATGTAATTCATCCTGACAAGTCACGATTGGTCGAAATTGAAGACGGCCTTGAGTTATTAAATGCTATAAATACCGGGCATATAGGGGGTATTTCTTCTATCAGCAGTATGAATGCAGAAAAAGATTATCAGCGAGTTATGGCGCTTTTAGCATTGAAGTATAAAGGGGGGGAATGATGTCCGATCAGTTTGACGACTACATGGATGATGATCCCCTGGATAATGCGACGTTGGCGCGTGATTTTTTAGAACAAACCGGCGTTACCGAACGTCTTTCGCGTGACGGCGTAACAGAGGTGGCTATTAACCGTCCTTTTGAGATCTGGACTGAAACTTCTGTGGCGGGTTGGCAACGTGAAGATGCACCTTGGCTCACGCTTTCTCTCTGTATGAAATTGGCTAAAACGCTGTCCGTTTACAACCACCGTTTATTGTCGATTAAATCTCCCATTAAGACGGTAGAACTGCCCGATGGAGAACGTGGTCAGTTGGTTATTCCTCCTGCCTGTGAAAAAGGGACAGTATCAATGACGTTCCGTAAACCTTCATTGGAACGATTTACCTTGGAGGATTATGCACAGTCTGGCCGGTTTAAACGTGCAAACAGTATCGCCAAACGGTCGGAGGAGCTTTTGCCCTGGCAAGAGGATTTAAAGAAGCTCCATGCCTCTCATGATTATGTTGGTTTTTTTAGGAAGGCCGTTGAGCACAACCTCAATATCATCATTTTTGGCGGCACAGGTTCCGGTAAGACCACGTTTGCTAAGGCTGTTGTGGATGTGTACCCCCACAATAAGCGATTACTGACTATAGAAGAACTGAACGAACTGAAATTGCCGTATCACCTGAATCACGTTCATTTGCTTTATGGGGATTTTGTGACGCCAAAAGACCTGGTAGCAAGCTGTATGCGGATGAAGGCTGATCATATATTGCTGGCCGAACTGACTGGAGATGAAGCTTGGGACTTTATGGAGCTTCTGAATACTGGTCATCCAGGTACTATCACTACAGCACATGCGAACGGTAGCCTTGAGGGCTATGCGCGAGTCAGTGGCTTGGTAAAGCAATCAGCAGTAGGTGCTGGTTTGGATTACGCCTACATCGATCGCCGGGTTCGAACTTCTTTTGACGCAGTTTTATATATGAAAGGAACCGAAATCCTCGAAGTTGCCTATGACCCAGAAGTTAAATTGGCTCTGCTCAATGGTGCGTCGATGGAAACGGCATTAAGAATGAAATTGGAGGCGTAAATGTGGTGGAAAACGTTAATTCTTATTATTGTTTTAACAGCCTTGTTTTTTGTTTTGGGGCTTTTTGCAGGCGGCGCTACATATTTAATGTTGACTGGTGGTGACTATCATCAGACTTCATTTAATACATTATTAATGGCGGGTGATTTTTCCATAACTAGTCGCCAGAAAATTTATCTTCCTTGGGCGTGGTGTGTAACAGCCGCACTAACCTTTCTGCCAACTGGCATGATGTTATTAATGCTGTTTGGAGGAAAGAAGAATCAAAACAACCTACACGGTAATGCTCGGTTTGCTAATGGCCGTGAGTTGGAAAGTTTGGAGTATCGCGGTAGTTGGATGTACACCAAGCGCGGAAAGGGTAAGGAAGTTAATATATATGACCCAGAAAAAATGCCTAAGTACAGCCCTGAAAAAAAACAAAAGCGAGTCGAGGTATTTCCGCCAATTATTTTAGGTAAGCATCCAACAAAAAAAGATACATTCCTTGCATCCTACGGTCAGACATTTGCCATGCTGGCGGCACCACCAGGATCAGGAAAACTGATTTCGGCATTGGCTCCCAATATGATGATGTACCCCGGCTCTGTTGTATGTAATGACCCAAAATTCGAAATATGGAATTTGACTGCCGGTTTTCGTGCTCATTGCGGCCAAAAGGTCTACCGATTTAGCCCGGAACTACTAGAGAGTCATCGCTGGAATCCACTGAGTCGTTTATCCCGCGACGAGCTTTATCGCCTGGGTGATGTGAAAGAGATCGCCAGCGTCATATACACCCCAGACAACCCTAAAAACGCCAGCTTCTTCGGTCAAGCAGCCAATATTTGTCAGGGGATCATTCTTTACCTGATAGAGAACGAGAAGCGTAATGACAGAAAGCCCTTACCGACCACGCTACCGCAAGTGTACGAAATAGCGGCATTGGGGGATGGTATCGCGTCCTGGGCGCAAGAAGCCCTCGATGCATCTGATAGCGGTACATTCATTTTGTCCGATGAAACCTGTCGTGAATTGAACGTGATTAAAAACGCACCTGCCAGCAAAAACGGCTGGCCGACAGTCAAGGACATCCTGATTAACCGGCTTTCGACCTATGCCGAAAAAACAGTGGCCTGGGCTGTCTCCGGTGATGATATTGACTTCGATATGCTGCGTCAGGAGCCGACATCTGTTTACTTTTGTGTGACTCAGGGCGCTGTTGAGAAGTTCGCCCCTTTGATGAACTTGTTTTACTCTCAAATCATTCGTGTGAATGGCAAAGTCCTGCCAGAGCAAGGAGGGTGGAAAGAAGACGGGACACTGAAATATGGAACCCAACTACTGATAGCGATAGATGAAGTCGCGGTTATGGGGCGGATAGATGCGTTAAAAACTGCCCCCGCGCTGATGCGCGGAGCGGGATTACGCTTCCTGCTTTCTTTCCAGGGGAAAAAGCAATTACAGGCAGATGAGCTTTATGGTGTGCAAGGGGCTGATGCGATTATGGAGGCCATACACATGGAAATAGTCTATGCCCCTGGTAACATCGATGCAGCGGAGGAATACAGCAAACGTCTGGGTAATACAACCGTGTCGGTTTATAGCCATAGTGAGACAAAAGGTAAAACCGGCTCCAGATCACGCAATAGGACGCTCCAGGCACGAGCGCTGATGTTACCCCAGGAAATTAACGCGCTCCCCTATGAAGAGGAACTGCTGTTCTTGCAGCCAAGCATAACGACTCCTGCCTTGCAGGTACGAACGAAGAAAATTTATTGGTTTAAGGAAAAAGTGTTAGAAGAAAGGGCAAATATGCCATTACCTCCTATTCCAACTGGAGACAGAGACAAAATCACGGCATTGGTGGAACCCATGCGGCGTAAAACGAAGCAAGGTGTTGAAATTGCCTCACCACAGGTTGATGAAATGCGTGAGGAGCAGGAAAAACGTAGCCTGCCTATTATCGATGTTCACGAACCTAATTCTGATTTTATACTATCTAAAAAATTTATTGAAAAGTAGAAGTAAGAGATGAAATTGATTCAACGATTAATGAATTGCTTTTTATAAATCAATTCTGTTTTAATTGAAAATTAGCCGTAGATACCCCTTTACTTTAAACCGTGAGTTTAATCTCTTTGTAGCCAGGTTAACTCATATCAGAAAAGAGACTAAAGTATGCGTATTAATCCGGTTATCACTTCATTGTCTGTTTTTTTATTGGCAGCATGTAGTGGGCCACCAAAACTTCCAGAGCCTAAAGGTGAATTTGTTCCTGCCAACCCGGATGTCCCATCCTACCTATCGGTTGAGCGACAGGAACAGGTTCAAAATAATAAAACGATAGATTCCCCACAAATTAAACCGGAAGATGTAAAGGTAAGTCCTAAGCCTGTTTCTAGAAACACCCCTATATCCCTACCATTATTAGCTAATATTAAATTCACAGGGGGTACGGATAAAATAGAATTAGTCCGGGGTGATGGAAACGGTATGCCGCTATATCCCGCCGTTCAGAAAATAGTCCCGACAGGATGGGCTATTGTTCTATCTGATGATGTTGCCAAGAAATTTACAGCAAAAGTAGCTTGGCAAGGGGGGGACCAATGGCCTTATGTTCTTCAGCGAATGTTGGAAGCGAATAAACTTAATGCTCTTATTGATTGGAGCAACAGTAGAGTTTCCTTAGCCTTTGCGGAAAAGACACAGGAGCCAGTATTACCCAAAGTTAAGACGCCAACGCCGGATAAATTACTGAAACCAACTATTCAGAGTAAGGCCAGGGATACAAAATTGCCAGTTGGGGTTGATGCCAAAGTGGGGAAAAACCCCTTCATTGTGGACGCAGTGGCAAAAACCACTGTGCCAGTGAAAAAGCCACAGCCTGTTAGGCTACCTGTCTGGCGCGGAGAAGTGGGTTCGACGCTAAAAGACACGGTATTCCGCTGGTCTGCCTCTCAGATCTGCACCGAAGGCGGAAACTGGCGTGTTATTTGGGATACTCCCGTAAATTATCGTATTGATGCACCGTTGCGTTTTGAAGGGGACTTTAAAACAGCATTGAATGGCATATTTGGTCTGTATCAGTATGCGCAAAAGCCTCTGTATGCGTTCACGAACAGCATGCAGTGTTTAATTAAGGTTACTGATAAGGGGTAGAACACGATGGGCTACCTTCTGTTTTCGCTCTTTCTCGTTATTTTTTCTTTTGTGGGCTACATCGATAATCGACAAGCTTTTGAGCAAGAAAATATGCAGATAGAGACAATTACAACACAACGCGCTATTGATACCGTAAGGCTTATTAACGCCATAAATGATTATGTTTATGACCACCCTGATGTGATTGATGGTGATAACCCTATTGTGTTACCTCATAGCCAAGTAGGTATTTCAGTTGATTCGGCAATAAATAATGTCATTTTTAGAAAGCGGGTATATGTCTGGCAAATGCCAGAAAAGGGATTAATGAAAGCATTGAAAGTACAAACGCTGGCCTCTGCCTTGCTTGGTGAGGTTAAAAATCGGCGACTCATTGATAACGGGAACGTTGATATGGGAGTAGAGGTTCCCACTCAAATACCCGAAGGCGCAATAGTCTATTTAAATTAAATTGGAACGAACTCATGAAATTAAAAAAACTGCTTCTGACATGCTCAAGTGCGCTTGTTACGGCGGCTCTACTCAACGGTTGCGCCAGTGTCGATCGCATTAATAACACGATGGATCAGGCCGGTTTAGACTATGACCGGGCGCAACGTCATATGTCTAACCTACAGGCTCAAAAATCGGTAGTGAAAGAGACAAATGCACAGTGGATTAATACGACGCCAATTATTGAACAGCGCACAGTAAATAAAGCGGCTCCTGGGTGTTCAATCACACTTAATCGACAGGGGAGTATCTCGCTGAGCGAAATAACACAACGGATCACGTCGGTATGCGGCGTACCTGTGACGATCTCGCCTGATGCGACGATGGCGTTGGGTGGTGTCAGTGGCGGGAAGACAGAGCAGATCAGCGGCAGTATTCCTGCACCTGATGCAACCGGCATGGTGCCGCTGGCGGCAATGGGCGGAGCAACAAAGACGGTTGTTACAGGCAGTGGGAACACCTTGAACGGGTTGTACTGGAGTGGCTCATTATCCGGCTTGCTGGATACCATATCCAGCCGGTTAGGGATTTCCTGGCGTTATGAGCAGGGCCGTATTTTCTTCTATTACCTGGAGACGCGCTCTTTTGCGATTGCCTTCATGGACTCGAAAGCGGATTTCAACTCAAAAGTGGTCAGCGGCACAACGTCTTCGGCGGGAAATACCGGTGGGGGTGGCGGCAACAGCATTGCCGGGGATTCGAACACCTCTCAAAGCACGACAATGGAAATCAAAAGTTCGCTTTATGCCGATCTGCAAGAGTCGGTTAAGTCCATGCTTACCCCAACATCTGGAAGGATGTTTTTGTCCGCAGGGGTAATGACCGTAACCGACACACCGCAGGTGTTGGATGCGATCGGTAAGTTTATCGAGAACCGCAATAAAGAGCTTAATCGCCAGGTCGTGCTTAATGTTGAGGTGCTCAGTGTTGAAAAACGTTCTCAGGATCAGTTAGGCATAGACTGGAACGCGGTGTTCAGTAGCGGCAGTATCGGCGCTACGTTAGGCAGCGCTTTTACCGAAGCTGCCGCCAGTAGCATGACCGGCGGATTGTCGATCGTTGATGGGAAGCTGGCAGGTTCGAAAGCCTTTATTAAAGCCTTGTCCGAGCAAGCCAGGGTGAGCGTTGTAACCCAGCAGGCCAGTACAACAACCAATATGACGCCGTTGCCGATGCAGGTTGCTGATCAGGAGGATTACGCCGCCCAGGTCAGTACCAACTCTACGGCTAACGTAGGGACATCAACCTCTATCACACCCGCGACGATTACCACCGGCTTTAACATGACGTTGTTGCCTTACATCATGCCGGATGCCAACAACCTGCAACTCCAGTTTTCTATCAGTCTGTCCGATTCGCCGACCCGGAGAACATTCACCAGCGGCGACAGTTCGGTGGAACTGCTGAAAACCAAACTGAAAACGGTCAATCAGCGCGTCAATATGAAGTCCGGTCAAACCATCGTACTCAGTGGGTTCCAGCAAGGGAGCCGTAAAGGCAGTAAGCAGGGCGTAGGTAGCGCGAATTTCTTTGGCTTGGGTGGCGGGTATAACGGCGAGAATGACAATACCTTGCTGGTGATCCTCATAACACCAACCATCTTGCAGGGGGAATAAATGGGAGTCGTTCAAGACAATGCCAACGTGTGGCCGCTCGTCAGAGGGAAAACTGCTTATCTCGCTGGCGTAAATTGGGTGCCGGTATCCACCCGTTATCGCAAAAATATCAAGGGGCTGGCAAGACGCCAGGGCGCTGACAGGGTTGTCACCTATTCTTATCAAAATCAGGATACCGGGCGCGAATATGTGGCCGGGTTAATCAACCTGGCCGATCTTGGTCAACCGGTTCAAGCGGTGAAAGGTGTCTATGCCCTGGCGTTAATGGTTATTCCTGTATTGGAGCAAGCAGGGTACGCCATTATTAACCTTGCCCCTGACGTTTACACCTTCGTTGGTTGTGTTGATGGTGTGCTGATGAACGATGTTGTCGGCGACAAATCGGCGATTGAGCAGGCGCACCACACGTTCCTCCAGTTTAACCCGGAGCCAGAAACGGGCTGGCGGTGCTATGCGCCGCCGGAGTTTGGTTTAGAGGGCTGCTCAGTTTTCGATTTGGACAGCCTTCTGGATGTTAAAAAACTCCCCGCATCGGCGCGGTTTCAATCGGTGTCCGCGAAAAAACCGCTCACTTGGGTAATCGTTCTGACGCTTGCCTTATGTGGCAGTTATTACGGCTACCGTCTTTATGCTGATCACGAGGAAGCCTTACGGCTCAAAGCCGCCCACGAAGCCTATTTACAGGCGCAACAGGCGGCTCAGGAAGCAGCAACACAGGTCACGGCACCTTGGGAAAATGCGCCAGGTGTCAAAAGCTTCGTTGCTGCCTGTTCGGCACACTGGCAAGCAGCGCCTTTGTCCTTGGCCGGGTGGTTATTCAGTGAGGCTGAATGTGCGCAGGTGACAGGGAACCAGGGCCGTATCCGACTGGCCTATACCAAGCCGGAAGGTGGCACTGTGGGCGATTTCGCTTTCCGGGTTAAGCGGTATTTCGAGGGTGAATACACGCCATTCTTTAACGTCCCTGGGCCGGGGGATCTGGGAGGGTTTACGCAGTCTGTAGAACTGCTGGCAAGCAGGGATAACAGACCGCTGCCAAGTGCAGATATTCAGGTGCAACGTATGACAACGTTCGCACAGCAAACCCGCCTCCAGTTTACCTTTGCGGAGGAAAACAACCGTATTACCAATGAGGCCGGTGTAGAAACGCTCTTGCCCTGGCGAGTGTTCACAATGTCATTAAAAACCGATATTCCCCCAACGTTGCTCTTCTCGGGGCTGGACGATACCGGCGTTCGATTGAGCGCTATCAAGCTATCGCTCCAACAGGGGCGGTTGACGTATCAAATTGAAGGAAAAATCTATGCTAAACAGTAAATTAATTCCGTGGTGGCTTGTTCTGACTATTTGTGGCCTGTGGGGACAATTGCCCGCTTATGCGGTGACAAATGAGTTACCACCGGCCCCACCGGCACAGATGTTAGAAAAGGTCGAATCGCCGAAAGACTCCACTCAAATGGAGGGCCATGGCGATGAGGGAAAGGATTTTACCCTTCGCCGCCTGGAGAAGATCCAGGCCGAAACGGTGATCGTAGAAGCACAGGTTGCACGGGCAAAGGCTCTGAAATCTCTTGAGGATAGCGGTTCATCCGGCAGTGTGCCGGATGTGACGACTGGAACGGCTGCGGTGGCGGTCAATGTGTCACAGATGAAAAGCAAAGTGACGCCATTACCGCAGATCAATGAAATATATGGTGCAGGCAACCGGCTGATCGCCCGCCTGGCGCTCGGTGATGGAAGCTATGCCGAGTTGACTACCGGGCAGCAAGTGCCGGGAACTCAACTGAAAATAACCAGCATTTCCGCGCGGGAAGTGCGTGTTTCGGCTCTGGATGGTGCCGGGGTGCAGTCGTTACCGTTCAATTGAGGATAAGCAATGGATAATGTCATCGAGCGTCCTGGTGAAGACATTGAGCGCTATGTGTGTGCGTCTTTTACTGACGAAGGTTTTATCGATATTGTGGTGTCAGATAACCACCGAGCACAATTCTCAGTGCAGAATTATGTCAGCAGTCTGCAACGTAAACATCCAGGGAAAACGAATGTAAAGTTCGTCTCATTCGATGAGGTGAGTCAATTCCGCGAGGCGAACGGTATTGATAACCAACAAGGCGATGCGCGTGAAAATGTTGAAAGTCAGCAGCGTGTGTTGCGTTATTTCAAGCAGGCCGTCGAGCTTGGCGCTTCTGATATTCACTTTACCATTGGCCGGGATAACAATGAGTTTACCTACATCGAGGTTCGTGTTCACGGCGAACTGGAACAGATTGACTGCATCGATAAACAAGATGGTATGAGGCTGGCTGCGGCTATCTGTCAGGGCATGTGCGATGTGACGGAAAAACAGTTTTATCCCAACAGGCAGCAAGATGGCCGTATCAAAGAGGAGTTTGTAAAGCCACTCGGTATTTTTGGTGCGCGTTACAGTCATACCCCAGCGGTGGGGGGGCTTTATGCCGTGATGCGTATCATTCCTGATGATGGCAATAATGTTCCTTCACTAGAAGCTCTGGGTTTTTTGCCCGAACAGATTGCCACCACCAAACGCATCCTGCGTCGCCCGGAAGGGATTGTTGTTCTGTCAGGCCCAACAGGGTCGGGGAAATCGACCACGCTCAGGTCGTTTTCTTCGTGTTACCTATCGCGGGCGGGGATAAGTAAAAATGGTTTGCCAAGGAAAAGACTCCTGACGATAGAAGACCCGCCAGAAGGTCGTATACCTGGTGCAGTACAGACACCGATTATCGCGGATAAAAAGGATGCACGCGCGGTAACGCTTGCCTGGCTTCGGGCTATATCATCAGCTCTCCGGTTAGATCCAGATGCTATTTTGAATGGCGAGATGCGCGATATGGACTCGGCAATGGCCGCGATTAATGCGGCTATGACGGGACACTTGCTGATGACAACGCTACACGCCAATGATGCAATCAGTATTATTGAACGCCTGGAAATTATGGGAATAAGTGCGCGTTTAATTGCCGATGCGCAACTTATGGTGGGGTTGATAAGTCAGCGCCTGGTGCAACGTTTGTGCCCGGATTGCAAAGTCTCCTACAAGGAAGAGGCGGAGCGCATGGATGAGGATGACCGCAAACTGATAGAGCACCACTGTCAACCTGAGCATGTGTATTTGCGTAATATGGAAGGATGTGAACATTGTTTTAAAGGCGTTATTGGTCGGACGGTTATATCGGAAGTGATTGCTCCTGACGCTAAGTTTTTTGAAATATACCTTACTCGGGGAAAGGCAGCAGCCAAAACCTACTGGAAAAAAAACCTAAACGGCATCACGAGAAACGAACACCTGTTGCATTACATCAACGCCGGTGAGGTTGACCCACTTGCAGCGGATGCAATATGTCCAATTGATGAAGATACTTACACGTTAATTAAAGAAAGATAATCATCGACAATTAACCATTTAATTACAAGGGGCGTTTAACATGATCAACCGGCTGCAATTCTCATTGCAGTCCGTCAAAGAAAAAGCCACTCATGCAAATCGATGGCTATATCGACACTCATTTTCGGCTAACGACCGCATCGAGTTTTATGAGATGCTTGCGTTTTTATTAGATAATGAAAAACCTTTGCGGCAAGCGTTATCTGACATGCGCGACGTTGCGACGGATTTTGGTCGAAAAAAACATCCCTCTGCGGTGTTATTGACGGACTGCATACATGCCCTGGATGACGGGGAGTCAATAGAAGTGGCATTGCTTGATTGGGTGCCTATTCAGGAAGCAACATTAATCGGGGCAGGTGTTCTCGAAGGTAATATCGCTGAATCGCTGCGCCGTGCCAGCCGGATCGTTGCGGGTAAGGGTGAAATGTTGGGCGCTATCAAAGGCGCTGTCATGTATCCCAGCGTGTTAATCATTATCGTGATTGCGATGATGTACATGGTAAACGCTAAATTCATTCCTCAATTAGAGAAAATGGTGCCGCGTGAGAAATGGGTGGGGCCGATATGGTGGTTGGGTAATTTATCCCAGGGAGTGATAGAGAACGGTATTTTATTCATCATTCTTGCGGTGTTGATTGGTGGGTTGATTTATTGGTCTTTAGAAAACTACACCGGTAAATTAAGGCGGTTTATTGACTCAACAACTCCTTGGTCGCTGTATCGAATTTTTCAAGGTGTCACATTCTTGCTAAATGTATCAGCGCTACTTCGCGTAAATATCCAGACACTAAATGCACTGAACATCATCAACGAGAATGCCAGCCCTTGGTTGCAACAACGGGTTAGGGAAACACAAATATACATCAGGCAGGGGCAACATTTAGGAAAAGCATTAAAAAGTACAGGTTATAATTTCCCGTCAAAGGAATGTGTAAATCAAATGATGTTACTAACAGAAGGAGATGGTGCTGAAAATATACTTGAAGGATATGCTAATCGCTGGCTGCAACAAGCGATAAAAGATGTAAAGAAAAAAGCACTTCGTTTAACAATACTTTGTTTTGCTCTGGTGTTTTCGTATATGGCAACACTGTTGCTGGCAATATCTCAAATCAATTCACTTGTTGACTCATTAGGAAGATAAAAATGACTGTAAATACACGTAATGAAACTAACGCATCAACCACTAACAAAACTGACAGCGTACACCGTGGCTGGTTAGGACTGGAGGCGGGCGGCGTACTGTTGCTGATTATGGTCGGTACAGTATTGGCGTTAATCCTGGTTGCCGCGCTATTTAGTAAAAATGATACCAGTACGGAGCTTTCTAACGCACAGTTCATCATGAACCAGACGCGGGGCCTTCTGAAATCCAAGGGGAACTATGACTTCAGTAGTTCCACTAAAATGACCGGCACCTTGATCCAGTTCGGCGGCATTCCTTCCGGCATGACCATTAACGGTACTGCGCAATCAGGAACGGCTACGGCGGTTAACGTGTGGGGTGGCGATGTGACAATTGCACCTGAGAAAGTGAATGGCTCTACCAATAACAAAGGATTCTCGCTGACCTACAAGAACGTGCCTCAAGAGGCATGTGTAACACTGGCTACAAAAATGAGTGAAACCAGTCTGGTGAGTGAGTTGAGCATTACAGGAACTAATAATGTTGGTGGCGTAACCGCAGAAAAAGCCGGTACACAGTGCAAAGCAGATAACGGTTCTGTCGGTACAAATACCTTGATTTTCAAGTCCAATAACTAATGACATTTCCCTATAGGTAATCAAGGGGGCTTATGCCCCCTGTTACTGAATAAACAGGGGGTAGCAAGTGAAATGTAAGCATACCTTTTTATCCTTATTATATTTTTTCTCTATAATTATGCTGTGCTTTTCTTCCGGTGTAAAAGCCTATTGTTTTGAGACTGCTGGGGAAAAATACAAAATCGATCCGCTGTTGCTAAAAGCAATAGTAACACAAGAAAGCGGGCTTAATCCAAAAGCCATTAATCACAATAAAAATAAAGCGGGCAAGATAACCAGTACCGATTACGGTTTGGCACAAATTAACTCAACGCATATTCCCACACTCATTCGTATGGGGGTAATTAAATCAAAAGATGATCTGCTCACTAACCCCTGCCTGAATGTACAAATTGGGGCATGGATATTGGCTAAGCACATAAAACAATGTGGTGTGAACTGGATGTGTCTGGGGACGTATAACGCCGGGTTTCGTGAGGATAACGATGAAAAAAGGATGAAATATGCCAAACGGATTTATGCTATTTACACGTCATTATTGACTGGGAAGAGGACAGCCTCATGAACTATTGGGACGTGTTGTTGTTTATCATTTCCGCTTATGCATTTCAGATGCTGACCTTCTATTCAGCTGACTGCTTTGTTAAAGCACATGGATCTCCTTCTGGCCTGACCGGTCAGTGGTACTATGCGATAATCATATCGTTATTTTCCGTGTTGGCTGTTCTGTCAATGCAAAACGACGTAAGGTTCGTAAATGTGTTGTTTGTTTCGGCGCTCTATGGTTTTTTGTCACTGTTTATCATATTAGACATCGAGCGTAATTGGCTACCAAAGTGCTTTACCTTCACCTTTATTGTTGTTGGTGTCGCCTACCGTTTTATTGAACAGAAATACGAGTGGCGGATAATGACAGCAACAGTATTTCTCCTGTGCCTGGGGTTGTTTCTGTTTAGAGTCTATATCAACAGGAGAGCAGGAGGGGAAGTCTTTGGTCTGGGTGATGTTTATTTAATAGTGGGCTTGGCTGTATGGTTTTCAGTTTTAACCGCACTAAAATTAATCACCGTCGCAACGTTGTTGGCAATCCTCTTTCTTTTATTCAAAAAGTATCGTTTCCCTTCCCGTTGGCGTCACCATCATGAATATCGAGGTACACCATTCGCCCCGTTCTTATGCGGGGTAGCGGCTGTGTGGGGTGTTCTGCCTGTCGCAATCTTCTCATAATCAGGATTAGAACATGAGAATACGTGAAAACGGCGGGTAAATTAGCCACGTATTTTATCGGAAATCAAAAAAAGGTATGTCCCTATGAATAATGATGCCTGTTTTTTTATGAGAAAAGCATTTTTTCATGATGGTACTGTTGGATGTAAAAAACGGCCCATTATGGATATTGATTTAATCGTCGCCTTGCGTTATAGAGTGAAATTGCTCCCCTCGTCACCCAATAAAAAAGAGGTTATGAAAAAATTTGATGAGGTTTTAATGTCGTATCTTGATGGGACATCCTTTGAGATCCCCGAATTAGAAGGGGAGTTGATATCTTTACTTTTGAGAATGCGGCTTCATCAGAGGAGACTGGGTTCTTCAGTGGATATTTTGGGTGAAATATCAGACGTAATTGCGAGACTGAATGCAGAGATTGAGCATGTGTATTTTTGGTGTTGTAAAATAGCTGGCACAATTAGCACTATGTCCATGATTTATCCTTTGATAAAGAATGCATTGCTAATGTTATTTGTACTCTTACTTGTAATTGTCGTGTTGGTTTATATAGCGCCTGTGTCGGGTGTTTTACGCGCCGCAATTTTATCATAATCAGGATTAGGCCATGAAAATTATCCCTTCATCCCCAAAAATACACCGGGGTTATATGGCGCTGGAAGCGCTGGGTGTTCTACTTATTATCATGTTGGCGTCTGTGTTCGCGGCTGAAAAGGTTAGTGAATACCTCCAGGAAAAAGAGTGGGGTGTCATGGCAATACATGCCACGACCTTCAACGAAGCGGCCAAAAGCTATATTGCGGATAATACAGACTCTCTGTTGGCAACCTCGACGCCTGGCAATCCCACGAAGATCACACCATCCCTGTTGATCAGCAAGGGCTACTTGCAAAATGGATTCTCAGCAGAGAACAGCTACGGTCAAACTTATGTAACGGCAGTTGTCAAAAACGACAAATTGAAAGACAAGCTCCAGGCGCTGACGTGTACCGTCAGTGGAACGGCGATCCCCTATCGCGGTTTGCGGTCAATTTCAACGCAAATTCAAGGCATGGGTGGCTATGTGAATGAAGATAATGTCGCCACCGGCGCGTATGGCGGCTGGACGAGCAACACGCGCGATTTTGGGATCACCTGTACGACAGGCCATATTGCAATTGCCTTGTCGTCGGAGGTGCTGGGAACAGCAATGCAGGAGAGTGACCGGCTGTATCGTTATCAGGTCAATGGACGGCCAGACTTGAACAGAATGCATACCAGCATTGACATGGGAGCCAATGACCTGAATAACGCCAATAAAATCAACGCAAAAATGGGGAATTTTAGCGAAGATGTTAACGGTAAACGGTTAATTGCTAATGACAGTGTTTGGTCAAGCGGGTGGATCACGGCGAACGGAGACATTCGCAGCAATGCCGGTTGGCTTATTAGCAAACATGGTAAAGGCTGGCTCAATGAAGATCATGGCGGCGGATTCTACATGGATGATAATGACTGGATACGTTCGGTTAATAATAAAGGTATCTATACAGGCGGGCAGCTTAAAGGCGGAACTGTTAGGGCGGATGGGCGAGCCTCCGTTGGGGAATATTTACAACTGGATGGAACGGCTAATGAAGGTTGGGGATGTAGCCCGAATGGTTTGGTTGGGCGGGCTAATGATGGTGCGCTTTTATTTTGTCAAAACGGAATATGGAAAGGCGCGGGGAAAAGTAACGGTGCCTACCAGCAATTAGGGTATCACGTCGGCAATTTTTCAGGAAGTAATCCGGGAAGTACAACGATGTGGATAACTGCGCTTGGCGGGCAATCCACTAATAATTGGGGCGTAGATGACGGTTCATGTGAAAATACATACGCACTAGTAGCAAACGTCAACAATTTAAATGTGGCAACAAGTATAAGTAATAACCCAGGTTGGGCAAAAAGCACAACTATCAACTTCGCCGTACCTGCGGGTGCTAACTACAATATCATTTCAAATCCTTTACCTGAACGAGGGTGCAGTCCTGGTCAATTTTGGGTTTTAAGCTATCAGTGAGAAACTATTAACTTATTTTTCAATAGAGGTACACATATGAACTTTAAAAGATTGGGGATATTAGTGTGTGGGTTATTAATTATAACCGCTGCACCCAAGGTATCAGTGGCAGCATCACAAGACGAGTGTGCCATTTGGCTTTGTATGCCTGCGGGGTTTCCTGGTAATGAGTGTAATGCACCCCATAATGAAATGATTAAGCGTATTAAAAAGGGTAAGTCTCCATTGCCATCTTTCGAAAGTTGCGCTATAGACTCGCCTCAAAGTGGCAATATTGGAACCAAAGAAGGGTATGCAGCGTACTACTATAACCGGGTCAAATGTACACGGGAAAATAATGATAGCGGTTGTATTGCTTTCAAAAAATTACCAAATAAAATAGTTAATGATAGTTGGTGTAAAAAAGAGCCTTATACGGAAGCATACCGTTTTCAATGTAAGTCCATTAGTTTTGTCCAGACAATAATTGATGGGAAGCCGTGGGGGGGCGCTGTTTATTACGATAGCAATGGAAATATTTACAACCCAAATGATTTCTAATCAGCCAGGTTCCGGTTGTTAAATAAAAAAGGAGTATTTTATGGGTAATGTAAAGACTGTTGCAATTGGTTTGGTAAATGGTGCAATGTCTTTCCTTAAGGTTTTCGCCGACCTTTGTCAGATGGTAATTCGTTTTGTTCTGGCAATGTCAATAACGGTTCCTGTGCTGACTTTCTGGGTCATGCTGGCTGGGATTAGCCAGTCCCCAGAGACGGTATTAAATTTTGAACAATGCCTTGAGATATTAAAAAGTGTCGTTAAATTGTCTTTTCAATTGACTGTCATTTCTATTTTTTTGTACTCAGGATTCTGCCTGGTCTTTGGATACAAAAATCGGTTAATCCCCAATCGTCTTCGTAATCTGTAGCACCGCGTTATCCACGAACTCCACAATCGCCCCTGATAGCCTGGCACCGGCTATCAAGGCGCTCCCGTTCGCGGAGGTGGCTTACTGGCCTCTCCGCTTCACTGGCTTCGCTCATGTGGATTTGTGGATAACGTTCCTTTGCTGGTTCTATTCAGGAGCAATAGTTATTCTCTCAAAGAAGGAGTTGGTTTATGTATCTGCATATAGTCCCGAAACTTTTTCATCTAATGGCAAATAAGTGCCGCCTTGAATCAATTGTCATTCCAGAACTTGATTTTCAAATTGAAGATAATGCACTATCAACGGGCAGGCCGTGGCCTAACAAAAATATTTGGGTTGGAATGAAAAAAGGTAGGAAAGCTATCAACGGCCTTTTATTGAAAACTGATAAAAAGCTCAAATGGTTTACAACTGAATGTAAATGGAGTATCGAAGATATGGGGGTGATAAGCCACCGTGTAACCTCATATATCGAAGATGATGAGTTTGATATGGTGTCGCAAGAAATAATGTTAAGTGATAGGTTTGATAAGTGGGAAAACAGACGACATTCAGCCTACGATAATTTGCCTCCTGTAAAAATTCAACCCAAAATGGAATCCCTTTTAACTAAGCCAAGTGAAGAATCACATGATATGTGGGAAGAATATACATGGGGTGATTTTCTTTTATCTAGGGAGGAAAGTTTACTGCTGCATACCATTCAGTCAGACAGACTGAATACTGACTTTTCTTTGTTCAGTCGACTACCATCGCTCGAACAGGCTATTAATATTTGAGGTGGCGTTATGGATTTCAGCAATGTAGACCATAAGGTGCTTGCCGTAGAATTTGAAAAGTCCTTAAGTGCTTTTTGTAACTGGGGTCTAGAGAAAGATAGTCAGGGTAAATATCTTGATAAAAACACGCAATATGCATGGAGTGAGTATAAGAGAATAAAATATTTGAATGTTATTAATCATCGAGGAAAATCATGAAACTTTTTATTGCAGAAAAACCACAACTCGGCCTAGTTATTGCTGATGCTTTGGGCCAGCCCCGTCGAAAAAGTGGTTATATTGAATGCGGGCAAGATATAGTTACCTGGTGTGTGGGGCATTTGCTGGAGCTAGCGCCGCCAGAAGCACATAATCCTGACTACGCCAAATGGGTTGCGAGCGATCTACCGCTAAAACTCCGTCCACCTAAGTACATTGCTAAAACAGATACTCAAGATCAGCTCAATATTGTTGGCGACCTCATCAAGCAAGCTGATGAAATTGTCCATGCTGGCGACCCGGATGATGAGGGGCAATTGTTAGTTGATGAAGTCCTGGCGTTCTTCAATAACACTCGTCCGGTTAAACGAGTGCTTATCAATGACCTTAACGTTAATGCTGCCCGTAAGGCGTTGGCAAACCTCCGTGACAACCAGGAGTTCTACGGTCTATCACAGAAAGCTTTGGCGCGAAGCGTAGGCGATCAACTTTACGGGTTCAACATGACCCGTGCCTGTACTCTGGCTGGGCGCGAGAAGGGCTTGAAAAGCGTGCTTTCTGTTGGACGGGTGCAAACCCCGATTTTGGGGTTGATCGTCAACCGTTATAACGCCTTTAAAAATCACACTGCCGCCCATTATTTCAATGTCGCTGCGCAGATGGCATTTGCAACAGGCACGGTGCCGACAAAGTTGATAGTGCCAGAAGGCGCTCCCACTGATGATAAGGGGCGCATTATCGATGAACGCTGGGCGCTAGATGTGGTGGATCATTGCCAGGGTAAGCCTGTCACGGTAAAGCAGGCGAATGTCGAACCGAAACAAACACCGGCCCCTCTGCCCTTCTCCTTACTGGATTTACAGGCGCAGATGAGTAGACAGCATGGCATTGACGCTGAGAAGACGCTGGCGATCACGCAGTCTCTGCGAGAAAAGTACAAAGCCATCACTTACAACCGCTCCGATTGTAATTACTTGTCCAATGAGCAATACGCAGAGGCCCCGGAAACGTTGTTGGCACTGGGTGCGACGTTGCCCGAACTGGCACAGGCATTTAGCCTGGCCGACGTCAGCCGTAAAAGTCGGGCATTTGATGACAGTAAGGTATCTGCCCACACTGCAATCATCCCAACGGCGGCGCGGGTCGATCTCAGCAGCATGACGGTAGATGAGAAGGCTGTGTATGAGGCGATTGTGAAACAGTACCTGGTGCAGTTCTTGCCAGAAAAACGCTATCAAGCGGCCCAGGTGACGTTTACTGTAGAGGGCAAGGATTTCATCGCCCGATCGACAAAAACAACTGCACAGGGCTGGACGGCGCTTGTGGCAGCGGCTCAAGAGAACGAAGAAGAGGAACAAGAGGACAGCAGCAGTCTGTTTGAAATTTTGGCATCGCTGAGTACCGGCGATGGCGGAGGATGTGAAACGGTCAGCGTCAGTAAGGAAAAAACGAAACCATTACCGCTTTACACCGAAGCTACGCTACTGAAAGATCTGCAACGTGTAGCAAAATATGTGCGTGATCCGCGAGTTAAGAAATTACTGTTAGCGCGGGATGAAGGCAAGACTGGAGAGCACGGTGGGATAGGCACCCCGGCAACACGGGCCTCAATGCTGGCAACATTGCAAAAGCGCGGATTCTACACCGTAGAGAAAAAAAAACTCATCCCTACCCCGCTAGGTCTTGAGTTCATTGCCGCCCTACCCCCTATTGCTACTACACCCGATATGACCGCCCTGTGGCATGAGCAACAGCAAATGATCCAGGGAGGGGAATTAACCGTTGATGCTTTTTTAGATGAGCTTGAGCAGTTTATTGCCGAACGAGTAAGCAACGTTGATCTTGGCACCATTCAATCTATTCCGTCGCAGCAGTCTGCAATAAAGGCCAATTGTCCGATGTGTGGAAAAGCATTATTTGCTACGCCAAAAGTCGTGGGTTGCAAAGAGTGTACTTTCAGACTCTACCCTGTGGTGGCACAAAAGACATTGACGCAATTACAAATCGAAACGCTACTGACAAAAGGTAAAACAGGGGTGATAAAAGGTTTCAAAAGTAAAGCAGGGAAATCTTTTGATGCACCATTACAACTGACTGGCGAAGGGAAGGTCGAGTTTCTTCGTAAGTAAATCAATATTTATAGAGAGGTAATTCCATGAAAAAGCCAACTTATAATGTTTATGTTACTCATGAAACAGAAAGTAATGGAGAAAAGAATAACTATTGGACGAAAGTCGGCGCGGCATTCAGTCATAATGAAAAACCGGGGCTGAACATCATTCTGACACCGGGAATTGCCGTGAGTGGAAAACTTGTATTACTCGAACCCAAAGAGGACGGTAATCAAGCATAAACGAGGCGGTGAAACACATAATCGTTGTCCACAAATCCACATGAACCCCAGCCAGTGAAGCCGGGGGCCATCCAGCACCCCGGCGAACGGGAGCGGCAAGCACACGTAAGGGGGCGACGGGAGATTGTGGAGTTGTGCGTCAACGATGATCTACGTTGTTATCGCTTCATTACTCAGCTATCGCCCCGTAGTTCGCTATGCTCACACGCGCAGATACAGCGCCCCGCCGCGTAAACGTGGCGGCGTACCGTTCGCCAAGGCTCACGCGCTAACTGCGGCCGTTCCGGCGGGCTTTATTGATACTCCGATGCCTGTCAGTCAGTTTTGGGCTGTGCAGGGCGGCGGGAGGGGTTGCGCTATATGGACGACCGCAAGGCCCGGCAATTCACCGCCCGTGATACTTTCAGCATTTGTGCAGTTGCCTTCTACAAATAACATCATTTTATATATTTATATATTGAATAAGCATCCAAATAGATGTATTATTTAACTCATGGAAGCAC
>NZ_JVEL01000631.1:0-545 GCF_001076875.1 Serratia sp. 506_PEND | reverse complement strand
AAGTTCAGCAGGAGAAAGCCGGTAATATCGGCGGACTCTATATGAGTTTATCCACGCCCGGATTAACGACCTGGTTCACGCCACTGAGTCATTCCGAGCGCAATTTGGCACTACGTGCCGCGCTGGATTTATGGGGTGACGCACCGGACACAAAGCGTTTATTCCTTCTGAACCTGAATAAAGCCTGGAACCAGCAAAAATTACGCCAGTCCCGTACCGATAAAAAAGCACTGAATACCTACCTGAAGAACGACACCAAAACACGACTGGACTTTATGGCTGAACGCAGCGGGGTTCGCATCAGCGATATGCTGGAAACGCTGATTAATGACCATTACCGAAAAACCTGTGGTGGTGAGTGAGGACTTTACGCTGAAAATAAAGTGAGTGGAGACAGCAATACAGACCTGAAATGACATTCAAAAAAATCTCAGACCTATATTACCAATGTGAGAACGGCAGCAGAAATGTTGCCGTTTTTTTATTTTACTCATGGAGGTTAATGTGTCTGATAAGAAAAAACGGGGTTCTGATGCCCTGCCGCT
>NZ_JVEL01000630.1:0-3048 GCF_001076875.1 Serratia sp. 506_PEND | reverse complement strand
ACAAACTGGGTCGGGCCGTAGGCCACGCCCGTCGGATCCGGAATGCGGAACTCCGCAGGAATATCTTCGACGGTATAGAACATGCCCGGGCCGTTGATGGCTTTGCCCAGGTTGATCATCCCCCAGCCGTAGAGCGCGTCGATGCCCGGCGCGCCCATGTCGGTGGCGGTGGTTTTCAGCACGTCGGCAATCTGCGCCGAGCTCATGTACGGGAAGCGCTGCAGCAACACCGCCACCGCGCCGGTGACGTGCGGCGTCGCCATCGAGGTGCCGTTTTTATTGCCGTAGTCCGACACCAGGTTGGCCGGATCGGAACCGTTGGCCACGGTGCTGTAGATTTTGCTGCCCGGCGACGAGACGCAGAAGCTGGCGGTATAGCCGCAACGGGAAGAGAAGCTGCTGATGGTGTAAGGCACGCTGTTGGTCGATGTCGCATCCTGCGCCACGCTGGCGACCGACAGCCAGTTCGGCGCGATGTCCGGCACGAAATAGGCCAGGCCGCTGATCACATCCGGCTGATTGTAGTTGCCGTCGTTACCGGCGGCGAACAGCACCAGAATATTTTTGCGCGCCGCGTCGATGGCGCCCTGATAGCCTGCGCCGGCCAAACTGCCGAGCAGCGGTTTGACCTGATCGAACTGTTCCTGCGCATCCTTCAGCTCAAAGTGCAGCGCGTTGGGATCGCGGCCGCCGTCGGACAGGAAATCGGGAATACTGACGCCCCAGCTGTTGTTGATCACCCGCACGCCGCTCTTGATCATCGCCTGCCAGCCGGCATTGGTGACGGCGCCGTCCAGGCCGAGGAATTCGCCGTAGGCCGGGCCGTCGTTGTCATTATCGACGCTGATCACCTGCGAATCGAAGGCCACGCCGTGCATGCCGACGCCGTCGCGGTTCGCCGCGCTGATGCCCGCGACGTGCACCCCGTGATTGCTCAGCATGCCCTGTGAACCGCTGTAGAAGTGGAAGGTGCCGTCGAAGTAAAAGCGATCGCCGGCGTTAATCCCCGGCCGGTGCGGATCGGTATAGGCGCGATAGCCTTCGGTGACCACGTTGATCAGTTTGCCGTCGCCGGCGAACTCGGGATGGCGGTTGACCGGGGTATCGAAAATGCCCACCTTCTGCCCTTTGCCGGTGTAGCCGGCGGCATAGGCCTCATCGGCGTGGATCGCCCCCAGCCCCCAGTTGGCGTTGAATTCGGCGCTGCGCCAGCTGGCCGGATCGCCGGCTTGGCCGCTCACCTCGTGCGGCGCCGCCTGCGCATACCCCGCCAGCGCCATGCAGCAGACCAGCGCGTTCAGCCGCCACGGCGAGCGGCGAGCGTTTCCTTTGCTATCAAAACCCGTTGTTGTTGTCATTTCCTTACCTTTTGCTTGTTATTGGCCGACGCCCCAGGTGCGCCGGGTTCTCATTAGCAGGATGTGAAAAAGGAACCGCCCGCAGGCGGTTCCCGTACAAGGATTGAGTCGATGTTGCTTAGAAGCGCCAGGTGAAGCCGGCGTTGACGCTGTTGTCCTGATGCTTCTGCGACAGCAGCCCGCCGTAGCCCAGCGACAGCGAGGCGTTCTCGTTCACCGCCACTTCCGCCCCCGCCTTCAGCACCATCCCGTCGCGCGACACCGGCACGCTGTCCACCACGAACGGCGCGTTGCCGCCGTTGAACCGCAGCCCGGTGCCACGCTCCAGCCCGCCGTACTGGTGTTGCCACCCCAGCTCGCTGCGCAGCGCCACCGTCGTGCCCGGGCTCACCTGCCACTCAGTGTCCGCGCGCAGTCCCAGCGTCGACACCGTCGCGTCGGTGTGCTGCTTGTCGCCGCGCAGCGCCGCTGCGCCGCCGCTTTCCGCAATGCCGTTGTTTTCAAAGTTCACGTACGCCAGGTTGACGAACGGCTCCAGGTTCAGCCACTCGCCCTTCACGCTGTAGCCCGCTTCGGCGAACAGCTGCTCGGTGCGCGCGCTGTACTTCGCCGTGTCGCGGTCCGACTGCATCCCGTAGTTCACCGACCGCTTGGTGTCGATGCGGTGCCAGGTGTAGCCCGCCCCGCCGCGCAGCGCCAGCGCCCCGAACTGCTTGTCGCCGTACGCCGCCAGGTGGTAGTTATCGCTGTCCGCCTTCGACCCGTATCCGCCGTGCAGCGAGGTGCGGGTGTAGCCGGTCGCCACCCCCAGCCGCCAGTCGGCCGCCGCCGCCGAGTCCAGCCCCACCAGCACCCCGTAGGTCGAGGCCTGATAGCCGGTGGCGTTGGCGTCGCCCGACGCATGGTCCCACGCTCCCAGCAACTGCGCCCAGGCGCCGTCCTCGTCCGCCTTGATGGCCGACGAGCTCGCCAGCCCTTCCGCCTGACGCAGACGCCCGTTCAGCGCCTCACGCAGGTAGCGGCTGTCGTTCACCAGCGCCGACGCGATATCCGCATGGATTTGCCCCGACAGCTGACGGAACGCCTGCCGCGCCTCGCCCGCCGTGCCGCTGTTGAGCAGGCTCTCGTACACCGGGTTGCCCGCCGCCAGCGCATCCGCCGCCGCCGCCACCGCCCGTTCGTTCGGCGTCTGCGCCACGCTGGCGAAGCTTGTGCCGTTGCGCCCGACGCTCAGCGTTACCCCGGTCGGCTGGTAGCTCAGCCCGGTGCCGAGGAACAGGTAGTTCGGCGCCACCGCGTCAAACTGTCCGCTGACCCCCTGCTGCGCGCTCAGGATGGTGTACTGCTGGCCCAGCAGGCTGCGCACCTCGCTTTGCGTCAGCAGGTTGCTGCTGTCCTCCAGCGTGACCGCCACCTCACCGCCGCCGATCGTCGCCGCTCCGCTGCTCTGGATCCGATCGTTCTGGCCGTTCGGGCCCACTTCCACCGCATAGCGCGAACCCGGCTCGAAGCTGACGTCGCCGGCCACGTTCAGGGTGCCGATCGAGTTGCCCGGCGCCACGGTGCCGCCGCGGCGGGCGGTCAGCGAACCGACCGTGCCGCTGCCGCCGACGATGCCGCCGCTCTGCACGCTGACGGCCGAGGTGACCGAGCCGTTGATCGCCAGCCGCCCCTGATTGACCAGCGTCGG